>JABFXP010000399.1 GCA_013361685.1 Catenulispora sp. | reverse complement strand
GGCCGCCGACCTGCTCAGCTCGACCCTGTTGGGAATACTCGACGCTGGCGCGCAGCGCTGAGGCGACTCGCGAAGGGTCTCCGGCTGGCGGCCGGTTGCCGACAGGTCCGGCAAACCACCGCCGTACGCATCCTGCCGTCTGCCGGTTCCTAGACTTCGCGGCCGGCCAGGTCTCGGGTGAGCAGTTCCATGAGATGTCCGTCCGGGTCAGGGAAGTACACGCCGCGACCGCCACTGCGGGAGTGATAGATCTCGCCCTGCTGGTCTCCGTTCGGTTCGCCGTGATACGGCAGGCCCGCGGCGACGATGCGGTCGAACGCGGCGTCGAAGGTGTCCTCGGAGACCAGCAGGGCGTAGTGCTGCGGGGTCGGGTCGGTCAAGCCCATGTCGGCGGCGTTCATGTAGTCCAGCGCGACGCCGTTGTCGAGGGCGACCGGCAGGAACCTGGCTACCGGCGGGCTGACCGAGATGCCGAGGATGTCGGCGAGGAAGTTTGCGGAGACCTGCTTGTCGCGAACATAGACGATGGTGTGGTTGAGATGTGCGGTCATGTCTGTTCCCCAATCGGTGCTGCGGTCCGCGAGGACCGGCTGTGCTCATAGCCTCGCGCTCCACGGGGTGCGGCCGCATTCGTAGTGACTACGGATCGGTCTACGGATTGATCTACGGAGCCAGGCGCGGGGAGAATGGCCGGCGTGGACAGCACCGCGGAGGTCTCGGCTCGGGAGGCCGAGGTGTTGGCGCTGCTCGGAGAGCACCTGAGCAACGCTGAGATCGCGGCACGGCTGTTCATCTCCGTCCGCACCGCCGAGAGCCACGTCGCCTCGCTGCGGCGCAAACTCGACGCGCCCGACCGCCGAGCGCTGGCCCGGCGGGCGGCGGACGCGGCGCGCGCCGACGGTGCGTTTCGGCCGGCAGCGGAGCTGCCGCAGCCGCTGACCTCGTTCGTCGGCCGCGCCGCGGAGTGCGCCGAGTTGGGCGAGCTGATCCGGACGCACCGTCTCGTGGTCGCGACCGGGCCCGGCGGCGTCGGCAAGACACGGCTGGCGGTGGCGGTGGCCGCGCAAGCGCTCGGTGACTTCCCCGACGGTGTGTGGTTCGTCGACCTGATCCCGGTGACCGAACCGGGCATGGTCGCAGCCGCCGTCGCCGCCGCGCTCGGGGTGGGCGAACAACCAGGCGTCGGCCTGGCGGATTCGGTGGCCGCGGCGCTGGCCGGCCGGCGCGTCCTGCTCGTCCTGGACAACTGTGAGCGGGTCGGGAACGGGGTGGCGCCGTTCGTGGAGCGGATCCTGGGCCTGTGCCCCGGGTTGACGGTGCTGGCGACCAGCCGGGCCCGGCTGATGGTGCCCTTCGAGCACGTGTATCCGGTCCCGCCGTTCTCCCTGGCCGGCGGCGTCGACTCGGACGCGGTCGCGCTGTTCGCCGGCCGGACGGCGGCGCTCGGCTGGAGGCCGGATGCCGCGCAGCGCGAGCGCGTCGTCGAGGTCTGCGAACGGCTCGACGGCATGGCCTTGGCGATCGAGTTGGCGGCGGCGCGGCTGCCGACGCTGGGACTGGACGGGATCACCGCCGCGCTGTCCGATCCGCTGCGCATGCTGACCGGAGGCACGCGCGCCGACGTTCGTCACCGTTCCGTGCGGGCGGCGTTGGAATGGAGTTACGAACTGCTGGAACCGGAAGATCAGGCGCTCTTGCGCTGGATTTCGGTGTTCGTGGCGCCGTTCGCCCTCGGGGCGGCGGCCGAGGTGGCCGGGGTGGAGATCGGCGCGGCGGCCGACGGGCTGGCGCGGCTGGCCGACCAGAGCCTGCTGATGGTGACGCCCTCCGCGTCCGGGACCGCCTACCGCGCGCAGGAGACGATTCGCCGGTACGGGATGGAACGGCTCACCGTGGCTGGCGATTCGGCCGAGGCCCTGCTCCGCCATCTTCGGTGGTGTCTGACCGCAGCCGCCGATATAGGGGTCACGGGCACAGGCTGGCGCGCCCGGTTCGACGCCATGGCCGACGACGTGCGTGCGGCCCTGGCATGGGCAGCCGAGGAGCCGGATCAGCGGGCTGACGCATACCGGCTCGCGCAGTACCTGGCTCAGGCGACGTTCGCCCGTCAGCTGACCGGCGAGTCTCAACGACGCTACGAGCAGGCGGCGGTACTCGCCGACGACCCGGCCGATGCGGCCCGGATGCTGCGCCACGCCGCCGACGTCGCGGGCTGTCGGATGCACGACGACATGCACCGGCTGCGCCTGGAGGCCGCCGAGGCCGCCCGCCGGTCCGGAGATCTCGCCTCGGCCGCCCACGACCTGGCGACCGCCGCCGCCGACGCGTTCCGGTTCACCAGCAAGTTCGTCAATCCACTGTCGCCGCAGGAGGTGACCGCACTCATCGCCGAGGCGCGCGAGCTGGCCGGCGACGATCCGGCCGCGGTGGCCGCGGTGGCGCTGGCCGAGGCCGGGCGGACGCTCGCCGAGGCCGTGGCGGGGGCGGACACCGGCCGGTATCCGGTCCGGGACGCCGCGGCGGGGCCGATCGCGTCCGCGGAACGTGCGGTCGAACTCGCCCGGCGCGCCGGCGATCCGCTCGCCGAATCCGCCGCGCTCGATCTCCTCGTCGGCGCCCAGAGCCAAGCCGGTGACCCGTTCGCCGCCGCGGCCACGGCGCGCCGCCGCGTGACCCTGCTGGAGTCCGCGCCGGACACCCCGGCTGGCACCCGCGAGCTGATCGAGGCCCTCGGCGAGGCCACCGAGGTCAGCCTCGGCGCGGGAGACCTGCCGAATGCCCGGGTATGGGCCGGGCGGCTCGCGGAGCATCCGCTGCTCGCCGAGGTCGGCCACCGCGCCACCGGCGGCCTGTTGGTGACGGGCGCGCTCGCCGGCGACGTCCGGGAAGTCCTGACGGTGAGCGACAGGTTCCTGGAAGGCTGGCAGCTCGCCGGCCGGCCGACCGGGTCGATCCTCGGCCCGGCGGCGGCCGGCGTGGCGATGATCCACGGCCTGCGCGGAGATCAGGACTCCCGCCGCGCATGGGACACCGTCCTGCGGCGGCTCGACGAATCAGCCCACGAAGCCCACGGGTACGCCGCGGTCTTCGAAGCACTGGTATTGCTCCACGACGGGCGGCCGAAGGAGGCGCTCGAGCGGATGACGCCGGAGGCGGGCGCGGTCCGGAGATGGATCAGATGGACCTGGCTCCAGTGGTTCGCAGCGCTTCGCGCCGAAGCCGCCGTGCTCACCGACGTCCCCGACGCGCGTGACCAGGTGGCCGAGGCCCGGGCTGTCGTGGCGGGCAATCCGATCGCCGAAGCCTTGGTCGAGCGCGCCGAAGCGCTGCTCGACGACGACCGGGAGCGGCTGCTCGCCACGGCGGCCGTTTTCGACGCCGCCTCCTGCCGGTACCAGTCGGCCCGGACCGCTGTGCTCGCCGGCGGGGATCACACCGTCCGGGGCGAGGCCGCGATCGCGGAGCTCGGCCTCGCCCCGATGGCCCCGTCCCCGCAGCCGCGCGACGCTTCCGACTGATCCGACGAAGCGCCGGCCCGCCCGGGTCATCTGTCGCGGGACGAGCCGCAGGACTTCCTCCCGGTGATCAGACCGGTCAGGCCTCCAGAGCCAGGGCGAACGGCAGTACCGCCACAGCGCCGGCCTGCCGCAGCAGCCGGGCGGCGACGGTCATGGTCCAGCCGGTGTCGACGCGGTCGTCAACCAGCAGGATCGGACCCTGGTTCGCGGCGACGGCGGCGGCGAGGTCGGGGCCGACCGTGAAGGCGTCGTGGACTTGACGCAGACGTTGCGCGCTGTTGCCGCGCGGCGCCTGCCGTCGCTCCGGAAACGCGGGCTCGACGGTGCCGAGGTAGGTCAGGCGGCCGAGCGCGGCGATGCGCCGGGCGGTGTCGGTGATCAACTCCGGCCGGGTGTGCGACCCGATGGACACCACGGCGGTCGGGCGCTGTTCCCAGCCCCAGTTCGCCAGCACCTTCACGATCCCGTCGAGCATCGGTTCGGGAAGCGGCTGGTCTGGTGTGCCGTCGGCGAGCAGTTCGCGCAGGCGCGTGCCCCAGCCGAGGTCGGTGAGGCGGCCCAGGGCGCGTCCGGTCCCGGCACTCTCGGCTGCCGGGATCTTCCCGGTCAGCGGCACGCCGAGGGCCGCCATGCCGGTCGGCCAGAGTTTGCGTGCGGCGATCTCCACGCCGGGCTTGGCCAGGGCGGTGCGGGCCGCCTCGGCGTCGGTGGCGGACACGGTCGCGGTGAAGCGGGCACCGGCGCAGTTGTCACAGCGGCCGCAGGGACCGGCGATGTGCGGGTCGTCCAGCTGCCGCCGCAAAAAGGTCATCCGGCATTCGCCGGTGGTCTCGTACTCGATCATCGAGCGCTGTTCGGCCTCGCGGGCCGCGGCGACACGGGCGTAGCGCTCACCGTCGTAGTGCCACGGCTGCCCGGTCGATTCCCAGCCGCCCTTGACCCGGCGCACCGCGCCGTCGACGTCCAGGACCTTCAGCATCGTCTCCAGCCGGGAGCGGCGCAGGTCGACGCGTGGCTCCAGCGCCGCCGTGGACAGCGGCCGGCCGGCGGCGGCCAACGCGTCGAGGGTCTGCCGCACCTGCTCCTCGGACGGGAAGGCCAGCGAGGCGAAGTACTTCCAGATCGCCCGGTCCTCCTGGCCCGGCAGCAGCAGCACCTCGGCGTGGTCCACGCCGCGCCCGGCCCGGCCCACCTGCTGGTAGTAGGCGATCGGCGAGTTCGGCGCGCCGAGGTGGACCACGAACCCCAGGTCCGGCTTGTCGAAGCCCATCCCCAGCGCGGAGGTGGCGACCAGCGCCTTGATCCGGTTGCCGAGCAGGTCGGCCTCGGCCTGACGCCGCTCGGCGTCCTCGGTGCGGCCGGAGTACGAGGCCACCTCGAAACCGCGGGAGCGCAGAAAGGCCGCGACCTCGTCGGTGGCGGCGACCGTCAGGGTGTAGATGATCCCCGAGCCCGGCAGGTTCGGCAGCTGCTCAGCCAGGAACGCGAACCGCTCCTCCGGACTGCCCAGCCGCACCACGTGCAGCGACAAGCTCTCCCGGTCCAGCGTTCCACGCAAGACGAGGGTGTCATCGCCGCTGTGCGTGCCGAGCTGCTCGGCGACGTCGGCCACCACGCGAGCGTTCGCTGTCGCGGTGGTGGCCAACACGGGCACGTTCGGCGGCAGGTCGGCCAGAAAACTCCTGATACGGCGGTAATCCGGCCGAAAGTCATGCCCCCAGTCACTAACCGTGTGTGCTTCATCGACGACAAGCAATCCGACCTCTGAGGCCAGCTTGGGCAGCACGTCGTCCCGGAAGTCGGGGTTGTTCAGCCGCTCCGGCGAGATCAGCAGCACGTCGACGACGCCCTCGGCGACCTCGGCCTGGATCTCCTGCCACTCGTGCAGGTTCGCCGAGTTGATCGTCCGCGCCCGGATGCCGGCGCGTTCCGCGGCCTCGATCTGGTTGCGCATCAGCGCCAGCAGCGGCGAGACGATCAGCGTCGGCCCGGCACCGCGGGCACGCAACAAGTCCGTCGCCACGAAGTAGACCGCCGACTTCCCCCAGCCGGTCCGCTGCACCACCAACGCCCGGCGGCGATGCACAGCCAATGCTTCGATCGCGGTCCACTGGTCCTCACGCAGCCGCGCGGCATCGCCTGCCAGGCGGCGAAGCGCCGCCTCGGCTTCTTCGCGGCTGATAGGACTCGTGACGTTGTTGCGCATGAAGCTATTTGTACAGGTTCAGTCAGACACGAGTGCCGCGGGACCATCACGACTCTCGCGGAAGCCGTTACCGAAGCCGAAATCCTTGCCGCGATAACCCCTTGCTCCGCGCGCCTTCGGCGGGAGGTTGCCTCTCTGCCGCCTATCACCCCTGGTCAGAGATCCTGTGATGATTCGCACGGGATATCACGCCCGTGTCGCCGCGGCCCGCGAGGCCGAACAGCGCTCGATGATCGAGTACGAGACCACCGGCGAATGCCGGATGACCTTTTTGCGGCGGCAGCTGGACGACCCGCACATCGCCGGTCCCTGCGGCCGCTGTGACAACTGCGCCGGTGCCCGCTTCACCGCGACCGTGTCCGCCACCGACGCCGAGGCGGCCCGCACCGCCCTGGCCAAGCCCGGCGTGGAGATCGCCGCACGCAAACTCTGGCCGACCGGCATGGCGGCCCTCGGCGTGCCGCTGACCGGGAAGATCCCGGCAGCCGAGAGTGCCGGGACCGGACGCGCCCTGGGCCGCCTCACCGACCTCGGCTGGGGCACGCGCCTGCGCGAACTGCTCGCCGACGGCACACCAGACCAGCCGCTTCCCGAACCGATGCTCGACGGGATCGTGAAGGTGCTGGCGAACTGGGGCTGGGAGCAGCGCCCGACCGCCGTGGTGTCCATCGGGTCGCACACCCGGCCGGGGTTGATCGCCGATGCCGCGCGCGGGATCGCCACGATCAGACGGCTGAACCACCTTGGCGCCGTGGAGCCCACATTCCCCGAGCAACGCCAGGCCCCGCGCGGTAACAGTGCCCAGGATGACCTACCTCATCCGGACGTTCCTCATGCCGGGCGCGGTGCTCGCGGCGGAGATGGTGCTGCCGGCGGAGGGCCGCTACTACGCCCGGTGAGCATTTCACCTTCGACCACGTGCTGAACGGCGTCATCGACGCACAGGGCGAGGAGGACGGGGATGCTTGGCAGATCGCCGTCGCCGACGATGTGGTGACAGTTCGGTCCAACGGCGCCCGAGACGGGATGCTCGCCGCCGCGTTCCCGCACGACCTTCACCAGCGCCCGGAACTGCCGCACCCGCAGTCTCGTAAACAGCTCGATCCACGCCGTTTTAGCCCTGATCGGCGGGATTCCTAGATCCGGTATCAGGGGTGGCTTGGCAGGCGCTAGCATTCGGGACCATACGTGCGTCTTCAATGAGGGGGTTGATATGAAGCACCTTGGGATTGCCTGTGTATTGGTGGCTCTGCTATCGACGGCGGCTTGCAGCAGCTCAGGCAGTAAGCAGTCATCGTCGAACAACGGGTCCGCGGGTTCTTCGGGCACGCAGGGTTCCTCGGCTGCCCAGGGATCTACGAGCGGCTCGTCGGTCTCCCAGGGGTCGTCGGGACAGTCGGGCGCGGCGGACGTGGTGGTCAAGGAGGCCGGCTTCGCCGACGGCTCGATCTACGCCTACCTGGAGAACAAGGGATCCAAGGAGATCGCGATCACGCCCGGGTTCGTGGCGTACGACGCCTCTGGTGCCAAGCTGGACGAGAACGACACCACGACGTCGTCCGCGTTCTACCTGCTGCCGCCGGGCAGCACAACCTTCGTCGCCACCTCCGTGAACGACCAGAGCGTGACGAAGGTGGAGGCCAAACCGACTGTTGCCGACTCAGCGGAGATTCCGAAGCACGGCCCCGGAACGTTGGAGGTGACGGGGGTCGAGCTGTCGGACACGACGGCGCACATCTCCATCAAGAACACCTACCAGCAGGACGTGAGCGACGCGGCGATCCACCTGGTCTGCAAGGACGATGCGGGCAAGCTCGCCGCCATCATGCCGGAGGACAAGTTCGACGCGCCGAAGGGCGGAACGGCGAAGGTCGACACGCCAGTAGGGGACAACAACGGTAAGGGATACAAGGGGTGCGAGGCGTACCCGTACGTGGTGGCGAAGACCACGTTCTCGGGCTGAGTTCAGGATTGAGCCCGAACCGGCTGCCGAGCCGGTCTGCGTCGTCCGCCCGGCAGATCTACCAAGCGGAGCGCACCGTCGACCTCTGCGACAGTCTCCTCAGCATCGAGCTGCTGTTCCCACGGGCCGGTCCTGCCCAGGAGCTGAAGACTCCGCACGTGAGCCGCGCCACCAACAACCTTCTGCGACCTCTGCTCGTCCTCACCGATCTCGAATCGACCGGCGACAGACGATCACGACCGCAGACCATGCGCTCAACCAGCACGAGAACTCACGAACCCTGCCACGCCAGCAGCCTGACCAGCTACTTCAAGGTGACGACCGCCACTTGTCCGCGCGGACACGACCGCGGATGACTTACGTTCCGCAGAGTCCCGGCGGTGCTTTCGGGCCGCAGAACGAGTAGGTGTGGGCGTCGTACAGTTCGATCTGGACGGTGTCGTTGTCGGGCGAGAACGTGAGGCGGACCCAACCCAGCGGGATTTCGTCGATGCCGCCGGGGTGGTCGGACTGGGTGATCTCGCCGTCGGCGGTGGCGCCGGCGGTCGAGGCGAGGCGGCCGCTGCCACGGGAAATGCCATCGGTGCCGGATATGGGGACGAAGATGGTGAAGGTGCCGTCGGGTTTGATGCTCAGGCGGGAACCGATGGCGGACCAGTCGCCGACGAGGGGGCCGAGGACGGGCGCCGAGGCAGTGCCGACGGGCTTCGTGGTCTTCGGCTTCTGTCCGGTGGTCAGCACGATCGCGGTCGTGCCGACAGACACGGCAACGACTGCCGCGATGGCTGTCGCGACCGCCTTGCCCACTCCCAGCTTGGCCTTCAGGTGGCGCCACGGTTGGTGTCGCGGGACCCGCGGATGCGGGTAGGGGCTCTGCGGTGCGCTGGGATAGCCGGGTCCGGCCGGGGAGCCAAGTCCGGGCGTTCCAGCCGGCGCGGGCGCTCCCATCGGCGGTGCAGGCATCGGCGCCGGTACCGGCGGGACGCCCGGAACCGGCGGCGGCACCGGCAGAAGCGGCATGACCGGTACCGCTGGTCCGGCCAGCCCGGGCACCAGCGACAGCAGCACCCCGGTGGCGGCCAGCCCGGTCAGCGCACCGACCAGAACCTGCAGCCCGATCCGCTCCCAGTCCGGCCCGTAAGCCTGAACCGCGACGCGCTCCAACTCCGCTGCGAACGCCAGCGCCTGGCCGGGACGCTGAGCCGGGTCCTTCGCCAGCCCCCGCACGATCAGCTCCTGCACCTGCGGCGGCGCCATCTCCACCGGCACGCGGTGCGTCCAGTGCGCTCGCGCCCAACTGCTCATATCCCGTGAGTCGACATCGATCGGGCGCCGCCCCGTCACACACTCGAAGAACACAGCTGTCGCGGCATAGACGTCCGCCGTCGCCGACGGCGACGCCCCCGCGAACTGCTCCGGTGCCATGTACGGCGGCGTCCCGACCACCTCGGCGGCCAGGTCTCCGGCTCGCACAGCGATCCCGAAGTCGGCCAGCACCGACGCACCCTCAGGCCGTACCAGGACGTTCTCCGGCTTGTAGTCCCGGTGCACCACACCCACCCCGTGCGCGGCACCCAGACCCAGCAGCGACCCCTTCAATATCCCCAAAGCGGCCTGCGGCGGCATGGCCGTTCCACCCACCGACGCGAGCAGCTTGCGCAGCGAAGCACCCGGCACGTACTCCATCACGATCGCCGCACCGGTGGCCGGTTCCCCGCCGGTTTCCACGTAGTCGTACAACCGCACGGTGTGCGCAGACTGAAGCCCGGCGAGCATCCGTGCCTCCTGCCGGAAATCCGCGCGGAACCCGGCATCGGCCACCAGTCGCGCCGCCAGATACTTCACCGCCACCGGCATGCCGTCCGCCAGCCGTCGCGCGAGCACCACCCGCCCGAACCCGCCGCGCCCCAGCTCCTGGACGTCCTCGTAGCCCGGTACCTGCCAGCCAGGGCCCTGCTCCACCGTGCCACACCCCTCCGCCCGACCGACCGTCAGCGAGTGGACGACGTCTCCGCGGGCCCCTCGCGCTCAGCACGGTACCGGGCGCAGGTCAAGGTGCGCAGTCCGAGGTCTCCGGTGTGAGGTCAGCGAGGGAACCCGGTCCGCTGAACCTTCTGCGGCAGCGGCGAGGTGAGCTGGTCCAGCTCGTGAACCCCGATCTCGATGTCGTCGAGCAGCGCGCGCCCGCGGTCGATTCAACCATCAAGGCGTTCGAGCCCCGAACACGCTGATCGCCTCGACGCTCCGCGCGGCGCTGATCGGCACATCGGGGTTGTTCAGCCGCTCCGGCGAGATCAGCAGCACGTCGACGACGCCCTCGGCGCCCTCGGCCTGGATCTCCTGCCACTCATGCAGGTTCGCCGAGTTGATCGTCCGCGCCCGGATGCCGGCGCGGGACACCAGTGCCGCGGGACCATCACGACCCTCGCGAAGCCGTCAGCAACGACCCGCCGTCGGTCACCCACGTGGGGTTCCCTTAGGAAACTCCACGTGCTACCGTCGTCAGCGTCTCTTCAAGAAACCCAGGAGGGGGTCTCATGACCATCAGAAGGTTCGACCACGTCGGCATCACCGTTGCCGACCTCGACGCGGTGACTGCGTTCTTCGTCGGCCTCGGCCTGGAGGCCGATCAGCGGATGGCCGTCGAAGGCGAGTTCCTGGACACCGTGATCGGCATGTCGGGTGCCCGCACCGAGATCGTCATGCTGCGACCGCCGGGCGGGGGCACGACCCTGGAGCTCTCGAGCTTCACGCGGCCGGACCATCTGCCGGGCTCTCCCGCCGCTCCGGCCAACGAGCTGGGCCTGCGCAACGTCGCCTTCGAAGTGCAAGATCTCCAGGCCGCGGTCGACCACGTCCTGGCGGACGGCTACAGCCTGGTGGGCGGCATCGGCGAATACGAGGGCGTATGGCGGATGGCCTACGTCCGCGGACCCGAAGGAATCATCGTCTCGCTGGCCGAGCGCGTCGAGAAGTGAGGGACACCATGAGCATTTCTGTGACCGACGAGCAGATCCAGGCGCTGGCCGCGACCGCGAAGCCCTACAGCCTGGCGATCCTTCAGTGGGGGCCGAAGCGGACCATGGACGGCGCCGACGCGGTCGAGCTCGAACATCAGCGGCGCATGGTGTCGCTGCGTGCAGACGGGACGATCGCAGTGTTGTGTCCGGTGGTCTCCGACACCGTGGCCGGCGTCGCGATCATGACCGTGCCGGCCGGGGAAGCGGCGGAGATCATGGCGGGGGACCCCTGCGTGCAAGCCGGGATGATGCGCTGCGAGGTGCTTCCGTGCCATGGCTTCCCCGGAGACGCCATCCCTGCATGAACTCCGCCCGTGAACGGTCGGACGAGCGTAGAGGGCTTCTGATGTCATCGAGAGACGACTTCTCGCGGCTGGTCGAACCGCCTGTCGGAAAATGGGCCCTCCCCAGCCTGGAAGAGATTGTGCAGGGCTACGGAACCGCGCTTCCCGCGGACTACCTGTGGCTTATGGAGACATACGGTCCGGGGGAGATTTCGAGCTATCTCAGCATTCTCCCCCCGATCCCCGCCTCCGATATCGGAAAGGTCCCCGGCGTCTGCCCGACGGCCGCCCAGCCGGAGGAGGGCGTCGAGGGTATCGAGCCCGGATATCTGAAGTTCGGCGGACTGCTCGCCCTGGGCTACACACCCGACGGCGACGGAATGTTCTGGAGCACCACCGGGGCACCGGACGAGTGGCCAGTCGTCGTCTTCCGCCGCCACCATCCGCCTCTGGAGGCGGCGTGGAACCGGTACGACTGCGGCATCGTCGAATTCCTGGTGCGCGTCTTCACGGGACGACTGGAGCGCAACCCGTTCAGCGGCGATGACTTGTGGAGGAACGAATCCCCGAGTTTCGCCCGTCCCGCACACGCTGTCGGGCGGGGACGATAGCGTACGGCGCGTGATTCAGGATTTCAGACGCGACGCCCTGGTTACGTTCCACGAGTTGCCGGTCTTCGTCTTCGACGTCAGCTCGGCCGACGACCTCGGGGCCGGAGGCGTCCCGGACGACGTGGAGAGCTGGGCGTTCCGGGTCGGCGCCGCGGAATACGACGGTCCGGACGGCGAGGACATCTGGAAGCTGTTCCTGGACTCCGTCGACACCAAGCGCGTCAGGGCCCTGTCCTTGGGCGCCTGGGACTCGCAGGAGGCCGGCGCCGGGTGGGAGGAGTACCAGGCCGCCGTGGTCGAAGCGGCGGACCGCTTCCCCGCGCTGGAGGCGTTGTTCGTCGCGGACATCCCCGTGGAGATGAGCGAGGTCTCCTGGATCGAGCAGGTGGATCCGGGACCGTTGCTCGCCGCCTTCCCGAACCTGGTCGAGTTCGGGATCCGGGGCGCGGCGGATCTGCGGCCGCTGGTCCACGACCGGCTGCGGGAGCTGACCCTGCAAAGCGGCGGCCTGCCGCCGGCCGGCGTCCGCGCCGTCGCCGCCTCCACGCTGCCCGCCCTGACGGGCCTGGACCTCTACCTCGGCACCGAACACTACGGCGGCGGCGCGACCCCCGAGGACCTGGCCGGCATCCTGTCCGGCGCCGCCTTCCCGAACCTGCGGCATCTGGGCCTGCGCAACGTCGACGGCGCCGACGAACTGGCCGCCGCCGTGGCGCACGCTCCGGTGGTGGCGCAGCTGGAGTCGCTGGACCTCTCGCTGGGGACGCTCAGCGACGAGGGCGCCGCGGCGCTACTCGCCGGCCAGCCGCTGACCCATCTGCGGGCCCTGACGCTGCGGCACCACTTCCTCAGCGACGAGATGATCTCCCGGCTGTGGGAGGCGCTGCCCGACACGGAGGTAGACGTGGACGAACAGCTGCTCGCCAGTGACGGCGACCGGTACATAGCGGTGTCCGAATGAGCACGCTGCGATGGGCGGTCGTGGCCGCCGACGACGACCCCGGCCGGGCCGAGTGGACCCAGGCGGCCCACGCGGCCGGCGTGCCCGAGCCCCGGTTCGTGTCCTGGCGGTCGGTGATCGCCGAGGAAGCCGAGTTCCAGCCCGCTGAACACGTGATCTACGGACGCCTCGAAGGCTGGGCGCCGTCGAATCCCGTCGGCGGCCAGGCCGAGCGCTTCAGAGAGTTCACCGAGGCGGTAGAGCGGCTGGACCTCGCCGCCGTCAAGGCCGGCGCGCCGTTGGTCGCGGCAGCCTCCTCCACGGTGCTGCTGCTCGACCGTGTCGGCCGGGACGAACACCTGCGCGAGCACGGCCTGCCGATCCTCGACGGCCCGGACCCGGAGAGCAACCGGCTGGGCATCATCCGCTCCCGCTACACCGCCTCCGACGACTGGATCATCGACGGCTGGCACACCCAGCTGTTCCCGCACCGCGCCCGCACCGGTTTCGAAGTCTGGCGGAATCCGGCCGACACCTCCGTGGGCCCCAGCAACCTGCGCCAGGTTCTCTCGCTCCTGGAGCCGCACGGCGTCTACGCCCGCGCCGAACTGCACCGCGCCTACCTCTGCGGCCGCTTCCACGACCTCCGCTTCGAAGTCGTCGACGGCAAGGTCACCCACGCCGCCGGCGTGCTGCGCGAGGAGGTGCGCGCCAGGCCCTGGTACGGCGGCCGGCGCCGCGAACTGGACAACTTCGTCGAACGCTTCGGGTCCGAGCGCTGGCAGCGGCTGGTGGCGCTGGCCGAGCGGACCGCCGCGCTGTTCCCCGACATCCGCTCGCTGGGCGTGGACCTCATCGTCGACAACCGCGAGGCCGAATACGTCTTCGACGTCGACCCGTTCGGCGCGGACCTGCCGGGGCTGCTCGGCCTGCCGGACACGGTCGGCGCCGGGCTGTCGGTGCGGGCGGGCGTCCTGCGGGCTTTGTCGGCTGAATCCTGACTTGTCGGCGGTGGCCGTACTTGACCGCCGCTGACACCATTCCGCATCAGGAGGCATACTCTCAGCTATGAGATATCGTCGCCGTGGTCTGATCGCGCTTGTGGCCGTCGCCTTGCTGGTGACGGCGTGCAAAGCCGGTTCCAAGGCCGACAGCAGCGGTGACGGCGGGGGTGGCACCGGCGGCAGCGGGGGCGGTGGCGGCGGGACGCAGTCCACCGCCCCGGCCGCTTCGTCGGTGGTCACACATCACCTGTCCGGCGCCGACGACAATCCGCACACCCTTCTGCACTCCGGCAGCGCCGGCACCGCGCCGATCCCGTCCGGCTCGGCCTCGGACGGCAAGCTGACCGCACAATCCTTCGACGGCATCCCCAAGGCCGGCGCGCTGTTCCTCGGCGTCGGCGGGGTCGCCTCGGCGCACTACTGCACGGCCAGCGTGGTCCACAGCCCCTCCGGCGACCTGATCGCCACCGCCGGGCACTGCGTCCGCAACAAACTCTTCGGCGGCTGGCTGGACCACATCCTGTTCGTGCCCGGCTACCACGACGAGGTGGCCCCGTACGGCGTGTGGGTCGCGACCACCGCCTACGTGGACTCCCGCTGGGCCGACTCCGAAGACCAGGACGCCGACATCGCGTTCCTCAAGGTCCGCAAGGCCGGCGGCGGCTCGCAGACCCTGGAGAGCCTCACCGGCGCCTCGACCTTCACCGCCGGCCCCGGCTACACCAACGCCGTCAGCATCGTGGCCTACCCGCTGACCGCCAAACGCCCGGTCGGCTGCGCCACCAGCACCAGCAAGTTCAGCGCCACCCAGCTGCGCCTGGACTGCGCGGGCCTGCCCGAGGGCGCCAGCGGCAGCCCGTTCCTGGCCTCCGGCGACCGGCTGGTCGGCGTCCTGGGCGGCTACCAGCAAGGCGGCGACAGCTCGCAGACCTCCTACAGCATCTACTTCGACGACCGCATCGCCGCGGTGTTCCAGGCGGCGACAGGGTCCTGACAGCATGGACGCGGCCGGATCCGGGCCGGCCCGGATCCGGCCCGGGCGCGGCCGCCTCGACCTGCACGACCTGGAGGTCCCCGACGTCAGCGTGCTGCCGTTCGCGGCCGGGTCGTTCCAGAGCATCGGCCCGCTGGCCCTGGCCGACTTCCCGCACCGCCACACCTTCTACGAAGTCGTGCTGGTCACCGCCGGCCGCGGCTTCCACGTCGTGGACCTGCACCCGTGGCCGATCACCCCGCCGCACCTGGGCGTCATCGTGCCCGGACAGGTCCACCACTGGGAGCGGGCCGAGGGCGTGGAAGGCTCGGTGCTGCTGTTCAACGAGGACTTCCTGCGCCGGCATCCCGACGACGCCGCCGTGCTCCAGGTCCTGGGCGCGCTGGCCTGGCTGAGCCCGGACCCGCGGCAGATGGCCGCGCTGACGGCGCTGGCCGCCGAGATGCAGCGGGAGCTGCGCGAGGCCGAGCCCGGGCACGAGAGCGCGCTGCGCGCCTACCTGCACATCCTGATCGTGCGCGCCGCCCGGATCGCCGGCGCCCTGGGCCCGGCCGCCGCGCCCGCCGACGGCCCGGCCACCGGCGTCAGCGGGCTGGTCGACCGCTACCTGCGGCTGATCGCCGCACCGCGCCAGGGAAGCAGGACGCTGACGTCCTACGCCCGGGAGATCGGCGTGTCCCCCGGCCACCTGCACGAGCTGGTCCGGGAGCAGACCGGCCTCACCCCGGGCCGGCTGACCCGGGGGCACCGGGTGCTGGAGGCCAAGCGGCTGCTGGCCGGCACCGACCTGACGGTGCGGCAGGTCTCCGAGCAGACCGGCTTCGCCGACCCCTCCTACTTCTGCCGGTTCTTCCGCCGCGAGACCGGCCTGACACCGGGTGAGTTCCGCAGACGCGCCACAGGAATGCACCACGATCCCATGGTCTAGTCCATTTCACCGCCCGCGCGCCCGCCCTAGATTCAGGTCAGGTCGCAGGGCGCGGACCTCCCGGCACACGTCCGCCGCCGGCATCCACAGGATGTCAGACCCCTGCCGTCCCCATCCGCCACCGAAGGAGACGCATGTCCACGCACGAGGACCCGGCCGGGCAGCGGCCGGCCGAGCCGCCCCAGGCCGGGATCACCCGCAAGACCCTTCTCAAAGCCGCCGTCGTGACCGGCTTCGCGGTGCCGCTGCTGGGCACCGGGACCGCCATGGCCGACGAGCGGTCCACGAAGTCCACCACCGCCCCGGGCCCGAACGGCAGCCCGCTGGCGGTCACCCCGCAGTGCCACGACGGCGACGCCCCGACCATCGCCGAGATCGAGGGCCCGTACTTCGAGCCGGGCTCCCCGCAGACCACCGTGCTCCAGGGCTCGGACAACGGCACCCACCTCGTCGTCACCGGCGTCGTCTACGGCCTGTCGTGCCAGCCGATCGCCAACGCCCTGCTGGACTTCTGGCAGGCCGACAGCGGCGGCAACTACGACAACACCGGCTACAACCTGCGCGGCCACCAGTACACCGACAGCCAGGGCCGCTACACGCTGACCACGATCGTGCCGGGCCTGTACCCGGGCCGCACCAAGCACATCCACGTCAAGGTGCAGGCACCGAACCAGCCGATCCTCACCACGCAGCTGTACTTTCCCGGCGTGCCGCAGAACTCCGGCGACGCCTACTACGACTCGCGGCTGCTGATGAACGTGTCGGGGTCGAACGCGACGTACGACTTCGTGCTGGACGTCCAGCAGAACCCCGGCCCGCCGCCGCCTCCGCCCCCGCCGCCCGGGGGCGGTGGCACGTGGGTGGCCGGGCACACCTACGCCGCCGGTGACGTCGTCACCTACAACGGCTCGACCTACGTCTGCATCCAGGGGCACACCTCCATGACCGGCTGGGAGCCGCCGAACGTGCCCGCTTTGTGGCGGCTGCAATAGCGGTCGCGGACACGCCGCCGCCGGTCTCTTTGTGGGGAGAGGCCGGCGGCCTCACGCGTGCTCACGGTTCTCGGTCCGCTCGGGTCAGCCGAATATCCGGTGCCCGAGATCGGAGTTCGCGCGACACTCAAGGAATGGATGCCGACGCGTTCGAGGCGGAGCAGCGTGTCCGCGAGTACTACCACGGCCTTCGGGTCCTGCCCGGCGCGTTCGTGGTGATCCGCGTGGACGGACGCGGTTTCTCGAAGCTCACCGAGGCGAACTTCACCAAGCCCTTCGACGAGCGCTTCAGCACTCTCATGGTCGAGACGGCCGGCGTGCTCATGTCCGAGCTCGGCGCGCGCTACGGATACACCGAAAGCGACGAGATCTCCGTCCTGCTGGAACCGGCGTCGAGTCTGTTCGGCGGTTCGGTCGAGAAACTCGTCTCGCTCTCGGCCGGCATCGCGAGCTCGACGTTCACCCACGCCGCCGGTCTGCCGGCGCACTTCGACTCCCGGATCTGGCTCGGCACCAGCGCCGACGATGTGGCCGACTACTTCTCCTGGCGGCAGGCCGACGCGACCCGGTGCGCCCTCAACGGCTGGTGCTATTGGACGGAGCGCAAAAAGGGCAGGTCAGCCCGTCAGGCCACGAAAACGCTCGACGGCACGACCACCGCCGCCAAGAACGAGCTGCTGTACGCCCACGGCATCAACTTCAACGAGCTGCCCGCCTGGCAGCGACGCGGCATCGGATTGTGGAACGAGACCTACCAGCGCGAGGGCTACGACCCGATCCGGGAGGCGGCCGTCACCGTCAACCGGCGGCGCCTGCGCGTGGAGCGTGAGCTGCCGATGAAGGACGCGTATCGCCGAATGGTCCTCGATCTGGTCTCGTCGCCGGCCCCCGCTCCTAGTCCAGATGGAAAACCTCCGTCAGCGGCACCATCGCCGCGTCCGGCGCCGTCCCGTCCAACGCCTCGAAGTAGCGGCCCATCTCGGCCTGCCACCGCGCGTTGACCTCGGTGGCCGCCATCCCGGCGCGGGCGCGGTCGAAATCCTCGGTCTCCAGGTAGCCGACCAGCAGACCGTCCGGCCGCAGGAACAGCGAGTAGTTGCTCCAGCCGGTCGCGCGCAGCGCCTCCAGCATCTCCGGCCACACCTGGGCGTGGCGTTCGCGGTACTCCTCGGCGAGTTCGGCTTTCACCTTCAGCAGGAAGCAGATCCGTTGTGTGGTCATGAGGTTCCAATCCCGGCCGGCCGCGTGGAGTAGGCGCCGAACTGGTCGGCGGTGAGCACCGTACCCGACGTCACGGTGGTCCGGGCGGTGCCGGGCGCGGAAACAACGTGCGCATCACCTCCGCGACAAGGAATCATCGGGGATCGTGTCCACGCCGATCGACGTCCTCGCCCTGTCCCCGCAGCGCACCTCCACGTCCGAGCTGCTCGCCGACGCCGCGCGCGCCCGGGGTGCGGCGGTACGCGTCATCGACCCGGCCGGCCTGCGGCCGGGCACCGACGAGCAGGCGGCGTACTACGGCGGCCCGATCTTCGGCGCACGCATCGCTTCAGCCCTCGACATCGCGTTGCTCGCCCCGGCTGACGACTTCCTCCAGACGCTGCCCCCAGAACTCGCGGGCCGTCGGATCGAGGCCATGTCCGCTGCTGAGGCCCGGCGTCTGCCTCGTCCCTTCTTCGCCAAGCCGCCGACCGACAAATCCTTCGACGCCGGGGTGTTCTCCGACGGCAGCCGGCTCCCCGTGCTGCCTCCGGACACGCTCGTGCAGGTCTCCGAGGTCGTCACGTTCGCTGAGGAACACCGGTTGTTCCTGCTCGACGGCGCCGTCCACGCCGCATCCCGCTATGCCCGCTTCGGCCACCTGGACGCGGCCCCGGCGAGCGCCGACGCGCTGGCGTTCGGGAAGGAAGCCGCGGCTCGCACAACCGGGCTGCTGCCGTCGGCGGTGGTGCTGGACGTCGGCCTGATCTCCGATCCCGACACCGGTGTCGAGCAGTGGGCCGTCGTGGAGGCCAACATGGCGTGGTTCGCGCACAGCTACACCGCCGACCCCGACCGGGTGCTCGACGTCGTGATCGCCGCCGCCGGGCCCCGGTCCGCCGTGCGCGACGCCGATCTGCGGTTCGTCGCTGAGCACTGAGATCGCCGATCAGACGGCCGGCCGGCACCGCCGCAGCGCCTCTGCGGGCTGCCCGCTGACGATCTCCTCGGCGATCAGCCGGCCGACCGTGGGCGCGAGCGTGATCGCCGCGTGCATGACGGCGACGTAGACCGACCGGTCGGGCTTCGCGAAGCCCACGACCGGGCCCTGCGCGGGCATCGGCCGGTCGGACACCTGGTGGCCGAGCAGTCGGCAGTCGGCCGCGCCGTCGAACATCGACCGCAGCCGCTCCACCGCGTGCTGCGCGTTCCGGCCGACGATCCCGGCCGACTGACCGGCGGCGTAGGGGATCGTCAGCAGCAGCTCGCCGTCGCGCACCTCCCGCACCTCGAACCACGGCCCGGCCACGATCGTCCGCACCACCGGCGCCGCCCCGCGCGGCGCCGCGACGCGTACCAGGCACGCCGGCGATGTTCCGACCTCCACATCGATGCCCGCCTGACGGCCCAAGACTCCGGTTTCGGCCCCCGCCGCGAGCACGACGATCGCTCCGCGATCGACCGCACCCGCCGGCTTGCCATAGACCACCTCTGCGCCATGGCTCCGCGCCGCATCGACCAGCGCCCCGACCATCGCCACCGGATCGACGCCGCCATCGGTCGGCGAATGCAGCACGTGTTCTGGCGGCTCACGCCAGCCCGGCTCCAACTCCGCGACCTCCGCCGGGCCGATCACGAACTGCCCGGGCGCGGGCACAGGCGCCGACGCCGACGCCGACGCCGACGCCGACGCCGACGCCGACGCCGCAAGCGAACCCTCCGCCCACGTCAAAGAACCGGTACGACGCACCGAGAACCCCGCCACCTCAGCCTCAAGCCGCCGGAAATCCTCCTGAACGAACTCCCGCAGGTCCTCCGCCCCGCCCTGCCACTCCCCGCCCCGGTCCCCGATCCACGCGAACGACCCGCCGGTCACCCCCGCGGCCGGTCCCGCCGCCCGCTCGACCAGCCGCACCGCGACCCCGGCACGCGCCAGGTGGTACGCCGCCGAAGCACCGACGACCCCCGCCCCGACCACCACGACGTCCGCCACGTCTACTCCCGCCTGGTTCATATCCCCGTACTGGCTCGCCCCATGATCCCGGACATCGGAACCATGGGGCGAGAGTCGCGACCCTTGTTTCTAGCTCCCGCTCACAAACCCCAAGTCCTCATACACCGTGTCCTGCACGCCCGGCGCCCCGTAGTTCGCCAGCTTCGAGTTCGTCGCCACGATCTGCGGACGCTGATACAGCGGCACGATGGCGTCCAGCTTCCAGATCGCGGCGTCGGCCTGGTTCGCGTACTTGATCGCCTGGTCGCGGTCCAGCGAGCTCAGCGCCTGGGCGAACAGGTCGTCGATCTCCTTGGTGCCGACGCGGCCGTAGTTCTGCTGGATGTTCAGCTTGCCGTCGGCGCCGGTGACCGGGGTGATGAAGACCGGTTCGGCGGTGCTGATCGGGTAGGCGTTGCCGCCGAGGGTGACCGGCGCGATGTCGAAGTCGCCGGTGTCGACGTACTTGGTGTAGAACTCGCCGCCGGGGACCGGGACGATGTCGATCTTCACGCCGATGTCGGCGAGCTGGCTCTGCACGATCTCGGCCAGCTGCTTGGAGGCGTCGTTGCTGGAGGAGATGGTGAACCGCAGGTCCAGGACCTTGCCGCCCTTCTTGCGGGTCTTGCCGCCGTCGTCACTGGTCCAGCCCGCCTGGTCCAGCAGCGACTTGGCGCGGGCCGGGTCGGACTTGCCCAGGTCGCCGGAGTTGTCCTGGTAGCCCTTCTGGTTGGTGAGCAGGACGTGGTTGTTCAGCGGATCGGTGCTCACCCCCAGCGGACCGACCAGCGCGGTGTCGATCTGCTTGCGGTTGATGCCGATCGTCAGGGCGTTGCGGACCAGCACGTCGGACAGCGGGCCGGTGCCGGCGGCGTTGAAGGTCAGGTTCGCCCACACCGGACCGGCGGCCTTGTGGACCGTCACGTTCGCCAGTGTCTTGACCCGCGCGTAGTACGACACGTGCGAGCCGATCCCGTACTGCAGGTCGACTTCCTTGTTGGCCAGGGCGTCGGTCTGCGCGTCGAGGTCGATGGCCCGGAATATGATCTTGTCGAGCTTGGCCTTGTCGCCCCACCACTTCTCGTTGCGGACCAGCGTCAGGGTCTTGGTGGTCTGGTCGATCGAGTCCAGGCGGAACGGTCCGTCGGAGGTCGGGATGGCGTTCTTGAAGTCGTTCTCGAACTTCTTCGGGTCGCTGTTGGTCGCCGCCGGGTACAGGGGTGAGAACAACGCCTGCCACTCGCTGTACGGGTTCTTGAAGGTGATCACCACCTCCTTGGCGTCCTTGCCCGCCTTGATGTCCGCGATCTGGTCGTAGCCGGCGGTCCCGGCGATCTGGAAGGCCTGGTTGCTTCCGTTCAGCGCCTTCCACTGCGCCTCGAAGTCGGCCTCGGACACCGGCGTGCCGTCGGACCACACCGCCTGCGGGTTCAGCTCCAGGGTGACGACCTGCTGGGGCGAGGGCGTCACCTGGTAGGACGCCACCAGGTTCTTGTTGTTGTGCGGCACGCCCTGCCCGTCGGCGTAGAACGGCTGCTCCAGCACCGCCTGCATGATGTCGAAGTCCGCGCCGTCGGTGCCGTCGACCTCGTTGGTGTTCAGCTCCTCCGGGATCGAGGCCTCCGGCCACCGCAGGACGCCGCCGTCGGCGACCTTGTCCCGGGGCTGGGGGTTGATGTCGTTGCCGGCCTGGGTGTTGATGTTCTTCGACGAGGCGCCCGAGGAACCCTGGCCCGAGGCGCCGCCCTTGGACGACGAGCCGCAGGCGCTCAGGCCGAGCGCCAGGGCCGTGACCGCGGCCAGGGCCGCGATCCTGGATCGGGATCTGTTTGTCATAGTGCTGATCTCCTTCGGTGAGGGGAGGTGGGGAGGCAGGTCGAAACGGGTGCGCGCGGAACGGTCGAGGCGCGCGGCGCGCCCCGCGCCGGCGTGGATCAAGTACGGGTCGAACGCGGATCTGGTGCGGACAACTGGGCCGGCAGGCCTACACCGGTGCCGGCTGCGTGACCGGGGCCGGCGCGCCGGCGCCCAGGTGATGGCACGCCGCCGTCCGGCCGGCGGCTCCGCCGACCGTCACCAGCGCCGGGTCCTCCACCTCGCAGAGCAGCCGGTCGCCGGGCGACTCCAGGGCCGCGTACAGCGGACATCGGCCGCGGAACCGGCAGCCGCGCAGGGCTTCGGTGTCGCCGTCGAGCACCACCGGGCTCGGCGGGTCGCCGGGCAGCACGATCCGCTCCCGCCGCCGCTCCACCACGGGGTCGGGCACCGGCACGGCCGACAACAGGGCCTTGGTGTACGGATGCCGGGGGTCCTCGAACACCGGGTCGGCGTCCCCGTACTCCACGACCCGCCCCAGGTTCAGCACGGCCACCCGGTCGGCCACATGCCGCACCACCGCCAGGTCGTGGGAGACGAACAAGTACGCCAGCCCCAGCTCCCGCTGCAACTCCGTCAGCAGGTTCAAGATCCCGGCGCGCACCGAGACGTCCAGCGCCGACACCGGTTCGTCCAGCACCATCAGCCGCGGCTCCAGCGCCAGCGCCCGGGCGATCGCGATCCGCTGCCGCTGCCCGCCGGAGAACTCGCGCGGGAACCGGTTCGCGTGCCCGGCCTCCAGCCCGACCATCTCCAGCAGCTCCCGGATCCGGCGCGCGTCCCGGCCCCGGCCGTGCGTGCGCAGCGGCTCGGCCAGCACGTCGCCCACCGGCAGCCGCGGATCCAGCGACGCCAGCGGATCCTGGAACACCGCGGCGATCCCGGCCCGCAGCGGCGCCGACCGCCGCCGCACCCCGCCGCCCCGGTTCAGCTCCGCGAGGTCCCGGCCCAGGACGCTGATGCTCCCGGCCTGCGGCGCCCGCAGCCGCAGCACCTCCATCACCGTCGTGGTCTTGCCGCAGCCCGACTCGCCGACCAGCGCCAGCGTGGTGCCCGCGGCCACGTCCAGGCTGATGCCGTCCACGGCGCGCACGGTGCCGATCCGGTGGCGGAAGATCGAGCCCTTGGTCAGCGGGTGGTGCTTCACCAGGTCCCGGACGACGAGGACCGGTTGCGGGTGGTGGTCGAGGCCGGTCGTTCGGTCGGCCAGCTCGGCTCGCTCAGCCGAATCTGCCGAATCAGCCAGGTCGGCCCGCTCAGCCGGGTCGGCAAGGTCGGCCAGGTCGGCTCGCACAGCCGAATCAGCTAGGTCGGCCCGCTCAGCCGAATCAGCCAGCTCGGCTCGCTCAGCCGAATCAGCCAGGTCGGCCCGCTCAGCCGGGTCGGCCAGGTCGGCCCGGTCTGCCAAGTCGGCTCGGTCTGCCAAGTCGGCTCGGTCTGCCAAGTCGGCTCGGTCGGTTCCGCCGTCCGAGTGGGCCAGCTCGGATTTGCCGACCCGGTCGGCGACAGAGCCGTCCGCCGCCGGCGACCC
>JABFXP010000371.1 GCA_013361685.1 Catenulispora sp. | reverse complement strand
CAGACCTCGTCCACGCCTATTTCACCGAACACCTCGGCCACTGACCCCGCCCCCGCAACCCGGCCCGGCCGCAGCCCGTGTCTGTTAGAGAACGCCGAACGCGCAGCGAGCGCGCGGCCGGGGAAGGGCGGGGCGGGCATGGCCGATGATTCCGAGTTCGACGACTTCTACCGAGGCACCTCCCATCGGCTGCTGCAATACGCCTACGCGATGACCGGTGACCTCGGCACCGCCCAGGACATCGTGCAGGAGGCCTACATCCGGGCCTGGCAGCGCTGGTCGCGGGTGCGCCGTTACGACCGGCCCGAAGGCTGGTTGCGGCTGGTCGTGGTGCGGATGGCCACCGACCGGTGGCGCCGCCTGGGCGTGGCCCGCCGCGCCGGGGCCAAGGCGTGGGAACCCGGAGCGGCCGTCGCGCCGCCGTCGGAGGACACCGTGCTCCTGGTCCGCGCGCTGCGCGGCATTCGTGAGCAGGAACGCCGCGCGGTGGTGCTGCACTACCTGCTCGACCTGCCGGTCTCCGAGATCGCGCTGGAGACCGGAGCGGCGGAGGGCACCGTCAAATCCTGGCTGTCCCGGGGCCGGGCGGCACTCGCCGCGGAACTGACGACGGACGGAGCCTCCAATGCCCACTGAGTTCGAAGACTATTTCCAGCGGGTCCGCGCCGACCTGGCCGCGCAGCCCATGGTCCCGGCGCACGAGCTGCGGCACATCGGCGCGCGGCGTACCAGGACCCGGCGGGCGGGCGGCGCCGTCGTCGTGGCCGCGGGAGTCGTGGCGCTGGCGATCGGCGTCGCGCGGTTCGGCGGGGGAGCGTCCTCGGCGCCGCTGCCGCCGGTCGGACCGACGCAGAACACGTATGTGCAGGCCTCGACATCGTCGGCGTCCACGGCGGCGACGACGCCGGGCACCACCGTGTCCGGATCGCCGTCCACCGCTTCCGTCGCCGGGACGGCCCCGACCGGCACCCCGGCCACCACCGGCAGCAGTACCGACCATCCGTCGACGCCGTCGAGCACACAGGCCACGTCGAGCACCCCGCCGAACTGTCAGCCGGCTCAAATCAGCATCACCCTCGGCGGCGGCGGTGCCGCCATGGGCCACGAGGCACAGGTGCTCCTTTTCCAGAACACCGGCTCAACACCCTGTCGCCTCCGTGGCTATCCCACCGTCCGAGTCGCCTACGTCTCCGGCAAACGCACCTTCACCGTGGACCAGACGCCCCGCGGCTTTACAGGAGGCCTCAACCAAGGCGACGACACGCCGCCGACCGTAGACCTCAGCCCAGGCCAGATCGCATCAGCTCGCATCGATTTCAGCGGCTACGTCGCCACCACCCCCGCCCCCTGCGTCACCACCAGCACAGTCTTCCTCCCGGGCGCAGCCAACCCCATCGCCCTGCCATGGGAGCTCCCCGGTGCATGCAGCGACGGCCTTCAGATCCATCCCTTCATCCCCGGCACCACCGGCCGCCAGAGCGGCTGAGCCTCAGGCCCGCGCCACCACCACCGCCGCGCCGTGTCCGAACAAACCCTGATTCACCGCGACCCCGGCCCGCGCCCCCTGCACCTGGTGCGCGCCGGCGTCGCCGCGCAGCTGCCACGTCAGCTCGCAGACCTGTGCGATCGCCTGCGCCGGGATCGCCTCGCCGAACGAGCTCAGCCCGCCGCTGGGATTGACCGGCACCCGTCCGCCGAGCGCGGTGACGCCGTCATGCAGCAGCTTCTCCGCCTCGCCCGGCTCGCACAGCCCGATCTCCTCGTACCAGTCCAGCTCCATCGCGGTCGTCAGGTCGTAGACCTCGGCCAGGTCCAGGTCCTCCGGCCCCAGCCCGCAGGCCTCATACGCCGACCACGCCAGCGACTCGCGGAACGTCCGCGTGCCGGGAACACCCGCCGCCATCGAATCGGACGCCAGGTAGGGAAAGTCCGGAACAGTCCTCGGATACTCCGGGGTGATCGCCGACACCGCGCGGATCCGCACCGCGTCCCGGTTCCGCCGCCGCGCGTACTCTTCCGAGGCCAGCACCACCGCCGCGGCTCCGTCGCTGGTCGCGCAGATCTGCAGCAGCCGCAGCGGATCGCTGACCATCGGCGAGTTCAGCACCGTCTCGGCGTCCACCTCGGCGCGGAACCGGGCGTACGGATTCAGGGAACCGGCCCGGGCGTTCTTTACTTTCACCGCCGCGAAGTCCGCCTCGGTGCTTCCCCGCAATGCCATCCGCCGCCGCGCGTACAACCCGAAGTACGCCGGATTCGTGGCCCCGAGCAGACGGAACCGCAGCCAGTCCGGATCATCCGGCCGGTCGCCGCCGACGGGTGCGAAAAAACCCTTAGGGGTGGTGTCGGCGCCGACCACCAAAACCACGTCGGCAAGCCCGGCGAGAATATGCGCGCGCGCCGTGGAAAGCGCTTGGGCGCCGGTGGCGCACGCCGCATAACAACTCGCCACCGGCGCGCCCTGCCAGCCCAGCGCCTGCGACAGCGCTGAGGCGGCCACGAAGCCCGGGTAGCCGTTGCGGATCGTCTCCCCGCCGACCACGAGCTGCACGTCGCGCCAGGTGACACCGGCGTCGGCCAGGGCGGCGCGCGCCGCGACCAGGCCGTATTCGACGAAGGATTTGCCCTGGTTGCCCCAGGGGTGCATGCCGACGCCCAGGACGGCGACGGAATCCGGCCGGCTCATGCGCTCGGCCTCCAGTTCCAGACCCTTTCCTCAACGCCCGCAGAGGAGACCAGGACTCCGGGCACCAGATCCATGGGCATGCCGACGGTCAGATCGGACACCGCCACGTCCGGTGCCACCTGTCCGAGCACGATCATCTGCTCGGCGGCCAGCTCGACGGCGGCCAGGGCATAGGGGGAGAACTCTGTGTCCGGCGGCCGCGGATACGGCGGCGGCGGAACGTATCGGGCGTCTGTGTAAGACCACAGCGACCCGGTGGTGGACAGCGGATGCACGCTCTGTTCCAGTGCGTCGCAGTCCGGGTTCGGGCAGCCCGGGATCGGGCGCGGGGGGAAGCTCAGGGCGCCGCACGCGGTGCAGCGGCCGGCGAGCAGGACGAAGCCGTCCGGACCCTCGCGGAACCACGTGTCGGTCCCCGGAGCGGCCGGTATGCCGTCAGTCATGGATCTGACGGTATATCAGATGCACCGCTCCGGGGAACGCAGCCCGCGTTCTGTTTTGCGAAAGAAGGTGGCAGATCTCGCACACTGCACGGTCGCGCTTTACGCCGTCGTGCTCCCGACAGGGCCGGTCAGGACCTGGCTGGCAGGTCCCGACAGGTCGTCAGTCGTCGACGCCGCGGCGGCGGCTGCCGCGCTGGTCGTCGAGCCGGCCGAGCACCCCGGGGAGTCGTTCCAGCAGCCCCACCAGCTGGTCGAACTCCTCGTCGGTGTAGGACCGGCGCAGCGAGCGGTCCAGGGCCCGCACCCGGCGCTTGGCGGCCTCGTAGGCCTCCTTGCCCCGTGCGGTGACCTCCGCGTCGATGACGCGGCCGGCGCCCCGGCCGAACTCCCGGGTGATGTACCCCTTGCGCTCCAGCGCCGCCACCAGCCCGACCATGGCCTGCGGGGTCACCGAGACCGAGCGGGCCAGCGTGGCCGAGGAGGCGCGGCGCAGGTGGACCAGCGCCTGCAGGACGCCGTACTGGGCCTCGGTGAGGTCGAGTTCGGCCAGCAGGCGCGTCATGTGCCGGGCGAGCTCGCGGTCGCACATCGTGAGCAGCCACGGCAGGTAGCCCGTCGAGGGCCGGTAGCGGACCGGGCGATGGCCGCGGCCGGCGAGCGATCCGCTCGAGGCCGGGACCAGTTCCTGGTCGTCGTCGTCCTCATGCTCGGCGGAGTGTGCAGATGTGTGTTCTGACACGGCGGGTGTTCCCCCCTTGCGTGTTGGCGCCATTCCCTTGCCGCGTTCCCGCCAACGCGGTGACAGCGCTCATGTTGCGCGTCGAGTGGAATGGACTTGTTCAAGCCCATCATATTCACGGAATGGGGGCTAGCACAGCGGGTCAGCGCTGTAGATCTGTGTACGCAGATTTACGGATGTTGAGAACAACCGCTGACAGCTATGCGCTGTGGGGGAAACACTGCAAGCCCGCACCGGTGCGCGGGCTGGACGCGACAGGGCCCTGCGGCGCGTTTCGGCCGCGGCGGGACAGGGGCAGGAAGGATCGCGTGGGGGGTGTGTGCGGTTGTCCCACGACCGGGGGGAGTCGTGGGGGGAGAAGCTGAGCGCTCCACCCGCGCTGCCGGATCACCTGGGGGGAGAGGGAGACAGGGCGCGGGTGGAGCGGTTTCGTACTCGGCGACACCGTGCGGGCTGGTGCGGTGGGTCGGCCGGTCCTGCATCACTGAGGCTACCGCCTGGACACGCTGAGTTGATGATCATGGGCCACTTCTTGAACCAGACTTTGCCCTTTCTTGGTGAAACCGCCCCGGACCCGCGCCGACGCCGTGGCCAGGTGTGCTGATCGCCTATGGTTCTCTCGTGACACGAGGCAGGGCGGGCGGCTACGACGACGGCTACGGCGAGGAGCCCTACGACGCGTCGTACCGGGAGCACGGGTACGGCGACGGGTATCAGTCACCGGACGACGACGCCACGGTCGACGTGCGTTCCCTCGGCTACGACGAGTACGGCGACGGTTACGACGACGCCGGGGAGTACCAAGGACACGACGAGTACCAGGGACACGACGAGTACGACGAGTACCCCGAGTACGACGACCCGGACCCCGCCGACGGCGAGGACGACCTCCAGGTCTCCAACCGGATCTTCACCATCCCGAACCTGATCAGCCTGGCCCGGCTGGCCGGCGTGCCGCTGTTCCTGGGCCTGATCCTGTCGCCGTACTACGGCGGCCCCAAGTACGACGTCCAGGCACTGGTGATCCTGGCGCTGTCCGGCTTCTCCGACTGGCTGGACGGCAAGCTGGCCCGGCGCTGGAACCAGATGAGCAAGTTCGGCGCGCTGATCGACCCGCTGGCCGACCGGCTCTACATCCTGGCCACCCTGGCCGGGCTGACGATCCGGCACATCATCCCGCTGTGGCTGCCGATCGTGCTGGTCGGCCGGGACGTGGCGATGCTGGTGTTCATCACGCCCCGGCTGCGCAAGGCCGGCTACGGCGTGGCGCTGCCGGTGCACTTCCTGGGCAAGGCCGCCACCTTCAACCTGCTCTATGCCTTCCCGCTGCTGCTGCTCGGGCAGATCGGCGAGAAGCACAGCCACCTGACCGACATCGGCAACATCTTCGGCTGGGCCTTCGTCGGCTGGGGCACCGCGCTGTATCTGCTGGCCGGCGGCATGTACTTCGTGCAGGCCCGGCAGATCACCCGCGGCGCGGGGCGCTGAGCGGGCCGGACCGCCGCGGGTTTTCTGTCAGGATGGCCTCCATGTCCACGCCGCCCCGCCCGCCGAACGGCCCGCGCCGCGACGCCTCGATGTCGCTGCTCACCGGTCTGCTCAGCCAGACGCTGGACCCCGGCTACGCCGAGGCCGCCGAGCGCCGCAAGGCCCGCGGCGAGGTCCCCGAGCACGGGCACTGGACCAGGCGGATGTCGCCGACGGTGCTGTTGGGCGTGGCCGCGATCGCGCTGGTGCTGGTGATCGCCGCGATCCAGACCCGGCGCGAGGCGCCGCAGGTGGAGCGGGAGCGCAAGCAGCTGATCTCCCGGGTGCAGGACGTGGAGCGCAAGAACTCCGGCGACGAGGACCAGATCGCCGCGGTCCGGGCCGCGTTGCAGGCCGCGCAGGCCGCGGCGCTGGGACCGTCCACCGCCGAGGGCAAGGCCTTCGCCGCGCTGTCGGTGTCCACCGGCGCGGTCCCGGTCACCGGCCCGGGCCTGGAGGTGGTGATCAGCGACGCGGCCGGCGCGGACAACCCGGCCGGCGGCGACGCGCGCAACCCCGGCGGCGGCGACCTGAGCCGGGTCCAGGACGTGGACCTGCAGCACGCGGTGAACGGGCTGTGGGCGGCCGGCGCCGAGGCGGTGGCGGTCAACGGCCAGCGGCTCACCGCGCTGTCGGCGATCCGCACCGCCGGCTCGGCGATCCTGGTCGACTTCCGTCCGCTGTCGCCGCCCTACACGCTGCAGGCGATCGGCGACCCCAAGTCGATGGCGGCGAAGTTCGCCAACAGCACCGAGGGCAAGTACCTGTTCCAGCTGAAGTCGCAGTACGGCATCCGCTTCGACACCGGCACCAAGGACCACCTGGCGCTGCCCGCCGCGAGTCAGCTCACGGTCAAGGACGCGGTGCCGGTGCCTTGAGGATCCCCGGGGGTTCGGTACGGTGGCCCCAGCAGTTTTCCGCATCAGGCTACGAGATGACTACGAGATGACAGGGAGGTCGCGGTGATCGCGGCGATCGGACTGGTGATCGGCGTGATCGCGGGGCTGGTGTTCCATCCCACCGTCCCCGACGGACTCGCGCCCTATCTGCCGATCGCGGTGGTGGCGGCCCTGGACGCCGTCTTCGGCGGCGTCCGCGCCCTGCTCGACGGCATCTTCGACGACAAGGTCTTCGTGGTCTCCTTCGTCGCCAACGTGGTGGTCGCCGCGCTGATCGTGTTCCTGGGCGACCAGCTGGGCGTCGGCTCGCAGCTGACCACCGGCGTCGTGGTGGTCCTGGGCATCCGCATCTTCTCCAACGCCGCGGCCATCCGCCGCCACATCTTCCACGCCTGAGAAGGAGCGCGCGGGTGCAGACGCGGCCGGGGAGCGGTGCGGAGAACGAGCCGGAGCGGGAGCCGGGCGAGGACGGGGACCTCGCCGAGACGGTGGACCTGCGGAGCTTGCGGCCGGAGGATCTGGCGCAGGAGCAGGAGCGGGATCCGTTCACGCCTAAGGTGCGGCCGGAGGCTGAGGCTGCCGGCGGCGATGGCGATGGCGATGGCGATACAGACGAGGAGTCTGAGTCCGCCGGTGCGGTAGACCGGGAGGCCGAGGGCGCCGGGCAGGGGCTGCCCGCTGCCGCCGATTCCGAGGACGAGGAGTCGGAGCCCCGGCGGCGTTCAACGTCCGCTGAGTCCGCTGACGGTGACAGCGAGAGCGGTAACGACAGCGACAGCGAGACCGAGAGTGGCGGTGCCGAGCCGTCCGAGGGCGAGTCCGCGCTGCGGCGTTCGGAGTCGTCTGGGGACGAG
>JABFXP010000015.1 GCA_013361685.1 Catenulispora sp. | reverse complement strand
GACCACCGGCTCCGCCCCCGCAGCGGGCGGCGCCGCCAACTCCGCGCCCAGCGCCAGCACCCCCGCCGCCCCCGGCTCCGCCGCCGAGCTCGCGGCGCTTCAGCGCGTCGTGCCGCAGCCGACCACCATCACCGCCAACGCCGGCATGTTCACCCTCAGCGCCGCCTCCGCCATCCACGCCTCGGCCGGCGCCGAGCCCGTCGCGGCAGACCTCGCGGCCTACCTCAAGCAGCAGACGGGTCTCAGCCTGTCCGCCGCCGGCGGGGCTGATGCGCCGATTCAGCTCACCGTGCAGGCCAGTGGCGGGGATCCGGCCTGGGGTACCGAGGGATATCAGCTTGTCGTCAGCGCCAGCTCGGTCAAGATCACGGCGGCCACTGCGGCAGGCGTCTTCCATGGCGTCCAGACCTTGCGGCAGCTGATCACCCCCGACCACAAGGTCCAAAACGCAACGATCGTCGACCACCCCCGCTTCGGCTACCGCGGCGCGATGCTCGATGTCGCGCGCCACTTCTTCAGCGTCGCCGACGTGAAGTCCTACATCGACGCGGCGGCCCTCTACAAGGTGAACGTGCTGCACCTGCACCTCACCGACGACCAAGGATGGCGCCTGGCCGTGCCGGACTGGCCGAACCTGGCTTCGGTCGGTGGAGCGTCGCAGGTCGGCGGCGGGGTGGGCGGCTCGTACAGCCAGGCGGATATGAAGTCGATCGTCGACTACGCCACCTCGCGCTACATGACCGTGGTTCCGGAGGTCGACATGCCCGGGCACGTCGGCGCCGCCGTTCACGCCTATCCCGAGCTGGCCTGCGACGGTCGCAAACACGGTGCGGTGACCACCGTCTCGCCAGCCTTCGACTCGCTCTGCACCTCGGGTAGATCAACATACAGATTTGTCGATTCAGCGATGAAAGCCGCGGCCGACACCACGACGTCGCCCCTCGTCCACATGGGCGGCGACGAGGCCCAAGCGCTGAACCTGACGCAGTACAACGCCTTCGTGAAGCGCACCCAGGACCTGGTCGCCGCGCAGGGCCGCACGCCGGTCGCGTGGGCTGAGGCGGCCACCGCTCCCCTGCTGCCGCAGACCGTCCTCGAGTACTGGGACACCGCGCATCCGCTCCCCGCCGTGGCGCAGGCTGCCGCCAAGGGCAACAAGCTGATCATGGCGCCCGGCAACCACGCCTATCTGGACCAGCAGTACACCCCCGGCTTCCAGCTCGGGCTGCACTGGGCCGGCTACATCCCCGTGTCCCGGGCCTATGACTGGGACCCGGTGACTGTACTGCCCGGCATCGCGCCGAGTGCGGTGCTCGGCGTGGAGGCTCCGCTGTGGACCGAGACCGTGAAGAGTTTGGCCGATGCCGAGACGCTGGCCTACCCGCGGCTGCCCGCGATCGCCGAGATCGGCTGGTCCGCGCCGGCCTCCCATGACTGGAAGCAGTTCTCGCAGCGGATGGCCAAGCAGGGGAAGCTGTGGGATCAGCTCGGCATCAAGTACTATAAGTCCCCTGAGATTCCGTGGAGCTGAGCGACGTGCAGCTTTGAGAGGCCGGCGCATCCTGACGGTTCGCACGACAGTCTGAGAACGTGAGGAAAACCTCCATCACGCGCGACTGATCTACGCATTCCGCAGGATGCAGAGCTCGAACACAACGGGTACTCCTGGTCATCATGATCTGGAAGGTCGCGGTCCGAATCGCGCGCCGCGAAGCGCTGCGCCACAAGGGCCGCTCCGTGCTGGTGGCGGCGATGCTGGCGCTGCCGGTGGCCGGCGCCTCCGCCGCCGACACGCTGTATCACACCGTGAAGCTGACCACCGCCGAGCAGATACAGCGCGATCTGGGTACCAGTGACGCGCTCATCAGCTACATCGCGCCGGCTCCGGTACAGCAGCTCCCTGACGGTTCCGTCCCCGCGCCGCCGCAGGCCGATGCCATGGTGTCCGGTGCGCTGCGGGGCGTACAGGTCGCCTCGCCGGTCGATGCCGGTGTGCTGCCACCCGGATCACGGATCGTGGCCATGCCCGCCAAGGAACAGATGCGGGTGCGGTCGCCCCACGGCTCCTACACCGTCCAGATCACCGAACGCGACCTCGGCGACCCGCTGACCTCCGGCATCTACAAGCACGTCGCCGGGCGCGCACCGCAGGCCAAGGGCGAGGTGACGCTGTCCACCTCGATGCTGGACTCGCTCGGCAAGCGCCTCGGCGACCGGATCAGCGCCGAGTTCCTCAGCGGCGTCGAGCAGCCGGGGGCGGACGGACGCCTGCCGGATCACAGCCTGACCATCGTCGGCGAGTACGACGACCCGTCGCATCTGGACGCTGACGAAGTCCTCACGTTCCCCGGCACCCTTCCGGAGGCGGCCGACTCCTCCGGCCCCACGCACTGGCTGGCCCAGGTGCCCGGCGGCCTGTCGTGGCAGCAGGTGCTCAAGCTGAATCAGAGCGGCTACGCGGCCGAATCGCGTCTGGTCGCCGAGCATCCGCCGCCCGGCGATCAGGTGCCGCTGCTGCGCGATCACCGTGGCGCGGCGGCGGGAAGCAGCCGGCTCACCCAGGCGCTGGTGGCCGTCGGGGCGGTGGGCATCGTGATGGCGCTGCTGGAGGTGGTGCTGCTGGCCGGGCCGGCGTTCGCGGTGGGGGCGCGCAAGCGGCGGCGGGACTTCGGGTTGATGGGTGCGGCCGGGGCCGATCAGCGGATGGTGCGGGCCGTGGTGCTCGCGGACGGGGCGGTGCTGGGGGCGGCCGGGGGTGTCGCGGGGGCGCTGCTCGGGGTGGTGCTGGGCCGGGTGGCGTTGCCCGAGGCGGTGAATCTGACCCACCGCGAGCCCGGGGCGTTCCGGGTGGCGCCCAGTGAGCTGGCGCTGGCCGCCGTGCTGGGGGTGGTCACCGGTCTGGTCGCGGCGTTGGTTCCGGCGATCATCACCGGCCGTCAGCATGTGTTGCAGGCGCTGACCGGGGGGCGGCGCGGGGCGCGCGGGGTGCCGTGGAAGCTGGCGGTGTTCGGGCTGACGGTGCTGCTGGCCGGGGTCGCCGCCACCGGGTACGCGGTCTACAAGCCGGGGATCCACACGCTGCCGCTGGTGATCGGGATCGCGGTGGCCGAGCTCGGGGTGGTGGCGTGCACGCCGCTGCTGGTGGCGCTGGCCGGCAAGCCGGCGCGGCTGTTGCCGTTGACCGGCAGGATGGCGTTGCGGGACAGTGCGCGCAACCGGGGCCGGACCGCGCCGGCGGTCGCCGCGATCCTGGCTGCCGTCGCCGGCTCCACGGCGGTGGCCACGCTGCTGGCCACCGATGACGCGCGCGGGCGGGCGCAGTATCACAGCACCCTGCGTCCCGGGCAGGTGGCGCTCATGTTCGGGGCGGCCGCCGCCCGCGAGTCCGAGAACGGTTCCCGGCCCGGGATGCTGGCCGACGGCGGCCCGGTCGGGCCGGACACCGCGCCGGTGGATCCGGGCAAAGCGATCGCGGCGATCAGCGGCACGCTGCCGGTGCGCTCGGCGGCGGTGGTCCAGTCCCAGGACTTCAACGGTTTCGTCCCGGTCAGCATCGTCGTCAAGCGCACACCGGCCGACGACTGTCCGTTCTTCGGCCCCAACGGCGGCGGGATCCCGGCCGGCTCCGACGGCGAGTCGCTGATCCAGTCCGATCCCCGCTGTGTGGCCGCGTTCTCCGGCGGCGAAGTCGTGCCGGGTGACGCCGCCACCCTGCGGGCCCTCACCGGCAAGGTCGACAAGCAGGCCGAGCAGGTCCTCGCCGCGGGCGGCATGGTGGTGTTCAACCGCTACGACCTCAGCGGCGGCGACCCCGCCGGCGGCAAGGCGACCGCGACCATCGCGCTCCAGCGCCAGTGCCCGCAGGACGGCCAGGACATGCCGGCGGAGCTCCGCAAGCAGTTCGCGCCGTACTGCTCCGGTCCGCCGCCCGCCGATCTGACGCTTCCGGCAGCCGTCGCCACGTCCGCGGACGGCACGGCGGTCAACGGGGTGCGGGCCCTGATCCCCCAGTCGGCGGCGGACGCCTACCACGCGAAGTACGTGCCGTCGATGATCCTGTTCGACACCACCCGCATGCCCACGCGCGCCGAGGAGGAGCGGGCCAACGCCGCCGCCGAGGCGCTGGGCACCACCGCGCTGCTCAAGGTGGAACGCGGGTATCAGGGCGGCAACGACACCACGATGCTGGCCCTGGCCGCCGTCGCGGCGTTCGTGACGCTGGGCGCGGCGGCCATCGCCACCGGGCTGGCCATCACCGACGGCGAAGCGGACCTGGAGACCCTGGCCGCCGTGGGCGCCCGGCCCCGGGTGCGGCGCGCGCTGGCCGGGTCGCAGGCCTCGATCACCGCCGTGATGGGGACGGTCCTGGGCTCGGCCACCGGGCTGGTCCCCGCGGTGGCGATCATCGAGGCCCGCTCGCACAGCTTCCTGCAGTCGGCGGCCGACGCGCGCGCCGGCTTCGGCCCCTTCGCCGCCCGGACGGTGCACGCTCAGAGCTATCTCGCTATCCCATGGTGGTTCCTGATCGGAACGATCGTGGTCATTCCGACCCTCGCCGGCGTCGGCGCGGCGGTCGTCGCCCGATCAAAGGTTGAGATTCGGCGACGACGCGGATAGGTGCCATCCGGGGCGGGCAAGGGTGAAAAGCGGCCGGATGGCGCGCACCTGGCGGGCGCGCCATCCGGCTTCGTGCCGGTGGTCGTCAGCGGCGGTCGCAACACTCGAGTGATCAGAGGCTTGAGAATTCAGGGGCAGTTCAGGGTATATCTCAGAAATCGACGGTGAGTTCGCGGGAAGCCCTTGGCAACGCGGTGCCGAGGGTGCACTGCGCCTACCCGAAGTAATCTTCGATCTCCGAGTGCGTCAGCACCGCGCCGCGCCCGAACTCGAACGTTCCCTGCTCGGCGATCTCCTTCGCGCCGAGGATCGCGGCGCTCATCGCGGCGCGCGACAGGTTGGAGCCGAGGCTGATGCGGCGCACGCCCCACTCGCCGAGTTGCTCGACCGTGGCGGCCAGGCGGGGGCTGCCGGCAAGGACGTTGAGCGGCTTGCCGATCTCGGAGACCACGGCGCGGATCTGGTCCTCGGTGGTCAGGCCGGGGGCGAACAGGACGTCGGCGCCGGCGGCTTCGTAGGCCTGGAGGCGGGCGATGGTGTCCTTCAGGTCGGCGTGGCCGTAGAGGAAGTTCTCGGCGCGCGCCGTCACGGTGAAGGGGAAGGGCAGCGCGCGGGCTGCCTCGATCGCGGCTCCGAGGCGTTCGAGGGCTGGTTCGAGGCCGATCACCGCGCCGTCGACGGCGTCCTCGATCGAGCCGCCGACCAAGCCGTGCTCGGCGGCCAGGCGGATGGTCTCGCCGAGGTCGGCGGCGGTGGCGCCGAAGCCGCTCTCCAGGTCGCCGGCGACCGGCAGGGGGCTGGCGGCGGCCAGGGCGGCGGCGTTGGCCAGGGTCTGGGCGCGGGTGATGGCGCCGTCGGAGGTGCCGAGGCTGTGCGCGATGCCCGCGCTGGTGGTGGCCAGGGCCTGGAAGCCGAGGGCGGTGAAGGCCTTGGCGGTGCCGGCGTCCCAGGCGTTGGGCATGACGAAGACGCCGGGGGCGGCGTGCAGGGCGGCGAAGGCTTCGGCGCGGCGGGACTGGTCTTCGGCGGTCAGCAGGCTCATGACCGTCAACCCTATGGCGTGGACGCTTCGGTGATCGCCGCAATGTCGGCCAGGATCCTGTCGGAGCCGGCCGTGGAGGTGTCGACCACGTGGTGCGGGACCGGCGGCGGGGTGTCCGGGCGGATGGCGGCGGCCCAGGCGTCGAAGGACGCGAGTTTGGCCGCGTCCTCGGGGCGGCCCCGGGCGAGGATCCGGTCGCGCAGCACGGACACGGCGCAGCGCACCCACACCAGGCGGACCGTGCCGCCGCCGAGTTCGGTGCCCCACCGCGCCCAGCGGGCCGGGTCGCGGATCTGCGTCGTGAACGGGGCCACCAGCAGCACCGGGCAGCCGTTGGCGCGGATTTCCCGTGCGGCCGCTGTCATTCCGCCGTATTCGTGGACTTTCACGTGCTCGTCGTACCAGGGGCCCTCGCGCTCGCCGTACTCCCGTCCCGAAGCGGCCAGCGCCGCCGCGACGAAGCCCCCGTACAGCGTGTCCTTGTCCAGCACCGCCGGGACCGGCGACAGCCGCCGCGCCAGCAGCCCGGCGACCGTCGACTTCCCGACGCCGGGAGCCCCGGCCACCACCCACACGTCGGCGGGGTCGCCGAGTTCCCCGGGCACCCCGGTCTCCGTGGACGACATGCGCCGAGCCTAAAGCACCCCGGGCAGTGCCTTGGTGATCCCGCCCAGGTCGATCAGCGCACCCGGCCCGATCAGCCCTGTCACCCCGCTGAGCAGGTCCGCGCACGTCGTCGGCGTGGCGTGCGCGGGATCCAGGGCGTTCGCGGCCTCGTGGAACGCCACGCCGTCGACCGTGCCGATCAACACGTGCTCGGACACGTCCAGGGGGCACAGGTCCTGCACCACGACGTTGTGCACATCCGGCCCGGCCAGGAACTGGTTCGAGACCGGCGTCACCACCTCGTCCAGGCGCGACACGACGGTGGTGTAGTGGACGCCGGGCACGGTGTCGCCGCCGGCGTCGAGCCGCCGGTTGAAGTCCGAGCCGACGAACTGCTCCACGCACGCCGGGCACGCCGTCCCCAGCACCCGCGTGGCGCCCGGGATCTGCTGCGCCAGTGTGAACACCCCCGAGGCGGTGCCGCCGTGGTTCGTCGGGGCGATGCCGACGAGGGTGTGCACCTTCGGCGCGCCGCCGAGGAACTTCAGGTAGTAGCGCGGCAGCGCCCCGCCGCCCTGGGAGTGGCCGACGATGTCGACCTGCTGCGCACCGGTCGCGGCCAGCACCCGGTCCACGTAGGCGGCCAGTTGCCCGGCCGAGTCCTCGATCGGGGCGATGCCGTGGACCAAGGCGATGCCTTCGTACTGGCCGTAGTCGAGTTCGAAGACGCAGTAGCCGCGTTGCGCGAAGTACGGGCCGCCGACCGGCCACTGGTCGACCGGGTTCGTGAAGGTGCCGTGCAGCAGGATGAGCGGGCGGGGATGGGCCGGGCTGGGCCGGCAGCCGAAGTCGTCGATCCCCCAGGAGCGCGCGCCAGGCGCGGCGGTGATGGCGGGCGCGGCGGCGCGCGCGGGGCCGGCGGCCA
>JABFXP010000466.1 GCA_013361685.1 Catenulispora sp. | reverse complement strand
CCCGCGTGGGCCAGAGCCTGCCGTAGCAGAGTGCCCTGGCCGCCGGTCATCTCCTGGAGTACCGCCTCGGACGATGCCTCCTGCGGGGTGAACCACACCAGGTCGAGTGCGTCCTGTCGTGGGGAGCAGTCGCCCTGGACTGGCACTACGTAGGCGAGTGCGACTGCGTGTTGGCGGGGGTCGTGGTACGGCGTGATGCCCAGGGTGGGGAAGTATTCGGCGACGGTGAAGGGTTGGAGGGAGGTGGGGATGTGCGGGAGGGCTACTGGGCCCAGGTCCTTTTCCAGGTGGCGTAGCAGGGCGTCGCGGAGGCGTTCGTGGTGGAGGACGCGGCCGGAGACCAGGCTGCGGGTGATTGTGCCGTCTGGGGAGATGCGGAGGAGGAGGCCTACGCTTGTCACCTCGCCGGTGGCGTCTACGCGGACCGGGACGGCCTGGACGTACACGATGGGCAGGTGGGCGCGGGCCTGCTCCAGTTCGGAGGGGGCGAACCAGCCGGGGGTCGTCTCGATCATTTCGGACACCTGCTGATCGTACAAGCGGTGGGGCCTGTTGCGGCTGTGGCGGGCAAGCTTTGTGATGGATCGGGCCTCCATCACGGGTCGAACGCGAGCAGGGTGGTTCCGTAGGCGACGTACAGGCGGGTGCCGTCGGTGGCGGTCAGCCAGTCGGGGGCGTCCGGGGTCGGGTCGTGGAAGGTCCAGCGGGTCGTGCCGGTTTTGGCGTCCACCGCGTACACCGAGCCGTTGGCTGATTCGGTCGCGAAGATGATGCCGTTCGCCGTGCTCAAGGCGGAGTGTGGGCTGCCGAACTCCTTTCCGGCCTGCCGCTGCCACACCTGCTCGCCGGTGCTCGCGGCGAACGCGTACAGCGATCCGTTGTCCTTGTCCGTGTTCATGGCTGTGACCACGAGGTCCCCGCCGTCCGGGGCCGACCGGGGAACCAGCACCACAGCCTGGAACACCTCGATGGCCTTCGGTGTCGGCGCTGGCGCGGTCCACAGTTCTTTCCCGGTTCGCGCGTCGATGGCGTGGAGTTGGTACTCGGCCCAGTAGAAGGTGTTCCCCGAGACCGTGACGCAGTTCTGCGGGAGGTCTATGGGGTAGCTGCCTTGGTTGGGGGATTTCCGCCACAGTTCGGTCCGGTCTGCCAGTGAGTACGCGACGAGTCCCGGCACCGTGGTGTCGGCGCTCAGGATGACCCCGGCGGATTCGGACACCGCGAGGGTCGTGATCGGCGGATTCTTGCCGGTTCGCGAGAGCTTCCACGCGACGCTGTGGGTCGTGGTGTCCACACCCCAGATGAGGGCGGCGTCATTCGACCTGTTCCCCACATCGATGGTCAGCCCGGTGAGCAGCACCGTGGAGCCGAACACCTGCTGCGATACCGGCGCTGTGTCGTTCGACCCGGTATCCACGAGCTGCACCTGCCAGCGCTCACCTCCGTCCAACGCGCCCACGGCCTGGAGGCGTTCGTCGGCAGTCACACCGAGGAAGGTGTCTCCGAGTACTGCCAAAGGGGCGATGCTGCTGTAGAGCTTCACGGACGGCTTCCACTTGGCGGCCCCGCTCTGTGCGTCGAAGCCGCTCAGTCGGCCGTCCTTGTCCAGCACCGCCACGACTCCGGTATTCACCGCGATCGCTTTCGCTGCGGATGGCAGCTTCACCGTCCACAGGGGGTTCGCGGTCGGGCCGGAAAGCATCGCCGGGGTGGGGGATGTTGTAGAGGCCTGATTCACGTTGGGTGAGTGATCACGGGTTTTGTCGTCGATGCGCTTCTCTTCTATCAAGCCCCAGATCAAAGCGGTGGTACTGCTGGTCCCGAACACGCCGAGGAGGATGGCGCGCCGCGATATCGGCAGCTTCCACTCGCCTTCGACCTCATCGATCAGCTTTAGGGTTCCGTGCTCGTCGTCGTCCCGTGGCATGAGCTGAGATTATCGGAGTGGTTGGCAGAGTGGGATGACGTTAGCTGAAATGAAGGCCATCGCGTGACCTGCGAGCCCTTGCTACGTTCCGAGACATGCGGGAATCGCATGACGACGTGCGGCGACGATTGCGAGACGCGCTCGCCGACGAGTCCGGCCCGGCGGTGGTCAACCTGTACGGCCCGCTGGGGATCGGGAAAAGCCGGCTGGCGCGCGAAGTCGCCGAGTGTGACGTGACAGTCTTCGACGGCGTGGATCGCGCCGAGGTTGCGGCGTCGGCGCTGGCCGCCGTGTCGGCCGCCCCCGGGACGCGGTTCCTGGTCGTGGGACGGCGGCCGGTGCGGACGTGGCCGGGCTGGAGCGTAATGTCCGTGCGGACGGTGCGGCTCGGACCGTGGACGGCTGCTGACGTGCGCCGACTGGCCCGGTCGTTCGGAGTCGTCGATCCGGCGAGACTTGACGCCGTCGTGGATCTCGCAGGCGGTGTGCCGTTCGTGGCCGATGTGTTGTGTCGAGCCGCAGGTAACACGGACTCTGATTCAGCGGCGGCCGCTGCGAGGGGCGGGCTCGCCGATGCGGCTTCTCGCGCAGTGGGGGACCGGCTGCGGACTGAAGTGGCTGATCCGCCGACGGACACCTTGCACATCGTGTCCGCACTCGGGGGCGCAGATGCCGATCTGCTCGCGGCCGTCGGCGTTCCGGTCGCTGAGTTTGACCGCGTCAGTGCCCTGAGCATCGTCGACACCGACGATCTCGGTCGTACCGTGGCCGAACCGTTCCGCACCGTCTTCGACCTCGCCTATCGCTGGCGGCATCCCGTCGCCGCCGACGCGGTCCTGACGAAGGCCGCGTCCCACCGCCGACGGCGGATCGCCGCGACCCGCGACGCCGCCACGCGTGCCGCCCTCTCCGACCGCGTCATGCGCACGGTCGCGCACCCCAGGATCAGGCAGGCCTTCTTCCCACCGTCCGCCGCGACGTTCCAGGCCCGGCCCGCCACCGCGACCGCCGACGACGAGCGGGACGTGATCCGGCTGTTCCGGCAATGGGCGTGTGTCGAAGGGCTCGAACGACGCCGCGCCGACCGGATGCTCGAGGCGTGGATGACCGTCGGGACGCCCGGGTTCCACCTGCTGTTCGACGGCGAAGGCCGGGCCGTGAGTCTGGCGAACCTGACGCCGATCGGGGCCGGCGCCGGTCCGGTCCTGGAGGCACTGCTTCAGCAATACACCGACGAGTTCGCACTGAGGCCGGCCGCCCCGCCGGGTGGATACGGACTCGGATACGGGTACGGCCACCTGCTCGGCATGATGACCGCCGCAACCCGCCGCCCCGCCGCCCGCGCCGCAATGCTGCGGCACATCCTGCACGTGTCGATCCCCAGCGGCCGAGTCGTGGTCTCGACCTCGTGGCCGCCGTACCGGATCCTCGCGGAGAACCTGGGGCTGCGCACCGTCGGCGACACCACGGACGACCTGTTCGGCTGCGGGCGCCGGAACCGGGTGCTGGAGCGCACGTTCTCCGCCGACAGCATCGGGCCCTGGCTGCGCCGCATGGAGCGGGCCGACGAGCGGCCGGACCCGTTCGTAGAAGCGGTTCGCAGCGCCCTGGGTTGCCTGCGTATGCCGCGCGCCCTGGCCGACAGTCCGCTGCTCGGGCTGCCCGGACTGGCCACGACCGCGGCGCTCGCCGACTTCCTGCGCCGTGCCATCGACGAGTTGGCCGCCTCGGAGCTCACAACGGACGCGGAGGCCGGCCGGATCCTGCTGCGGTACTTCGTGCTGCGGAACACCGGGCACGACGCGCTGATCCACCAAGCGCACCTGAGCCGGGCCACCTACTTCCGCCGCCTGGATCACGGCGTTCGGCTGGTCGCCGAGGCGGCCCGGCAGCTGCTCCATCCCAACAGACCGGACGGCTATTAGAGGTTGATCAGCTGGGATTCGCCGAGCTCGGTGCGGGACGGGCAGATCGCGTTCGAGATGCCGGTGCCGACGGTGTAGGCGACCGTGCCGTTCACCCAGATGACGGTGCCGCGAGGCGTCTCGCACGCCACCCGCAGGTACCAGCCGTGCGGGTTCGGGTTGGCGATGCAGGTCGCGGAGATCCGCGGCACGGACAGGTCGTAGCCGTACACGCAGCTGGCCGGGTCCACCGCGGCATGCGCGGCCGGTGCCGCGAGGGCGGTGAAGCCGGTCAGGCCGGCGGTGGCGAGCAGGACCGCGGCGGAGCTGTTCCGCAGCTTGCGGATCGGTGACATGGGTCTCTACCTCCTGGTGGGAGCTGACGGAAACGGCGTCTGTGCCCTGATTCGAAGGTAGTGACCGGCGTCGCGGCCGAAGTCTCATGCGAGTCTCACAGTTGGAGTGAGCCCGGAGGCCGGAGGCCGACGACTAAAGCCCAAAGCTCAAAACCCAAAGCCCGGAGCCCAACTTCCGCATCGCCTCCACCGTGCCGCAGTCCGTCCGACCGGCGCATGACGTCATCTGACTGATGCCACCACAGCCCAGCCAGAGTGAAGCTCGGTGATGAAACGCATCAGCGCTGAAAGGAAAGCTCCACCACCATGACCCTCATCACCACCCCCTTCACCATGCGCACCACAGCCTCGGAGGTCCTGGCCGGAGTCGACCTGTCCGGCAAGCGCATGATCGTCACCGGCGGTGCCTCCGGCCTGGGCACCGAGACCGTGCGCGCGCTGGCCGGCGCCGGCGCGCAGGTCGTCATCGCGACCCGGAACCCGGCGATCGCCAAGCCGATCCTGGAGGAGTTCCCCGGCACCCAAGCCGCCGAGCTCGACCTCGCCGACGTGCGGAGCGTCCGGGCCTTCACCGACAGTTGGAGCGGCCCGGTCGACGCCGTCGTCGCCAACGCCGGTGTGATGATGCTGCCGGAGCGGGAGGTCAGCGCGCAGGGCTGGGAGATGCAGCTCGCCATCAACTACCTCGGGCATTTCGCGCTCATCCACGGACTGCACGACGCTCTGCGCGCCGCGGACGGGGCGCGCGTCGTCTGCGTCAGCTCCGGTGCGCAGCGGTTGCAGCCGGTCGATTTCGACGACCCGCAGTTCGAGCGCCGTCCGTACGACCCGATGGTCGCCTACGCGCAGTCGAAGACCGCTGACGTACTGCTCGCCGTCGGGGTCAGCCGCCGCTGGGCAGACGACGGCATCGTGGCCAACTCCTGTGAGCCCGGCTGGATCCACACCAACCTGCAGCGTTACCTCAGCCCGGACGTCATGCGCGCGTTCGGAGCCATGGATGAGGAAGGCAATCTCCTCACGCCGGACTACTACAAGACCCCTGAGCAGGGTGCGTCCACCTCGGTCCTGCTCGCCGCCTCGCCGCTCGTTGAGGGTGTCACCGGCCGTCACTTCGAGGACAACCGTGAATCCGAGCCGATGGACGGCGGTCCCGAGTTCACCATGACCGGTGTCGCGCGGTGGGCGATCGACCCCGAAGCGGCCGACCGGCTCTGGGACTACGCGCTGCCCTACCTGTCCGCGTAAGACAGCAAGACAGCGGTCTGATAGCGGAATCCCTGATCGGTTCACCCGTCAGGGGTTCCGCTCCCAAGGCCATACCGTCCCCAAGCCTTCCTCGATCCACGGGATCATCCGGAACGCGGCGTCGCTCAGGCCGCCGAACGTGTAATGCCGCCGACTGGCAGCCGCGTGCGCATAGGCGTATCCGGCCAGGTTCCAGGTGTAGACCGGCACGTGTTCCGGGACCGGCGCCAGGATCGAGTCCTCGGTGCGGTACGCCTGCTCGTCGGTGATGAGCACCACGCGGTCGTGGCCCCGGTAGTGCGTGCGCACGGCCCACGCGGTGAACGTGCCCCCGCACTCCGTGAACCGGCTCAGCGTCTGCAACACCGACGCCTGCGGCCCGACCTCGATGCGGTTGCTGACCGTGCCGAACTCGACGAGGTCCACGCTCTCGCCCCGGACTGCCAGGGCGGTTCCGAAGATGGCCGCGGAGTCGGCACGGGTCAGGTCGGTGCCCGGCTCGCTCTCCCAGAACATCGACCCGGATCGGTCCACCAGCACCAGCGTCCGGCCCGGCAGCGCGGGGACGTTGCCCAGCGAATGGCCCAGAGCCGTTTCCAGCGCGTGGCCCCAGCGCTCGGGGGACGCGTGCCGGTAGGCGGACAGGAACCGGAACGGGAACTGCCGCGAACGCAGCACCTCCTCGCGGTCCGAGAGCCGCGCGACGACCAGCTCGGCCGCCGCGTCGCTGATCCCTGCCTCCTCGAAGTTCCGCAGGTTGCGGACCAGCGCCATCGACCCCATGGACGGGATCACGGCCTCCCACGCCGCGGCGTCGAGCGGCCCCCGCAACCACCCGGCCAGCGCCTCCCACGTCATCCCGGCCGCCGCCAGCCGCTCCGCGCCGCCGGGCCCGGTCACCGCAGCCCGCCGTTCGGCCACCGGCAGCGCCATCAGCTCACGGTGCGCGGTGAGCATCGCCTCGCCGGCCGGCGGCACGGCCCGGCTCCCGTGGTGCCGCCGGTCCAGGGCGTAGCGGAAGATGTCCGCCTGCCACGGCCGGTCGGCCGCCGGGGTGGGATGCGTCAGCTCCAGCACGTCACCGAAGCGGTAGACCGCGCTGTCGGTGTCGTACTTCAGCAGCGCCCGGCCGGTGTAGAGGCGCCGCACCGCGTCGGCGACGCCGCGCTTCAGCGGCATCGGCAGCGCGCGCCCGTACCGGGAAGTCCAGTACTCCAGCAGCTTGCCGGGCTCATCAGGCCTCTGCAACACCGCGTCCACGGCCTGCCGCGAGTGCCCGTGCGCGCCGGCATCGACCCGGGTCCGCACGAACTCCGCCGCACCGACCATCGCGACGGTCCGCATCTGCGCCTCCGTGCGGATCCACCGCAGCATCCCGACCGTCCACTCCGGGTCGCCGAGCGCCAGCTCTCGCACCAACGCCCGATAGCGGACGGAACGAGTATCGGCAGCCTCGTAGAACGTGCCCTTGCCGACCATGTTCGCCGCGGCCAAGAGAAAGAGCTCTGATTTAGGGTCACGCTTGTGGGCGGGGCCGCCGGAGAAGTTGCCGCGCCGCATGACACGGGTCATCTTCTCCCACTCCCAGGTGGGCCGATTCGGTGCCGCGCAGTGGGGCGGAATCCGGCGAGCCGCGACCAGGTCGTTGGCGTCGACACTGATCTCGCTGCGGGTGGCGGCCTTGAATCGCTGACGGTTGAACCGGGCCATCAAAAATCTCCATGGACGCGGAGGCGGACACGGTAAGAGGCGACGTAAGGAGA
>JABFXP010000290.1 GCA_013361685.1 Catenulispora sp. | reverse complement strand
GCCGAACCAGCCGAACCCAACTGTTCCGTCCCACGCCCCCGCAACTTCCTCCGCCACCGTAACCCCTGCTCAGCGGCGTTCCGCCTGTCCCAGGCTGTCCCATCCCCATCGTCGAAAGCAAGCGCTCGGCGGTGTCATAGAGCCACACCGCACCACCCACACCGAACAAGACCAGGAGCCACACCGAAATGCAGCCCCGCATGCAGAACCCCGCCATGATCCTCTCCGGCGCGATGCAGCCGATCCAGGAGATCTTCAAGGCAGCCCACTCCGCCGGCGTCGACAACCAGACCCTGGAACTCGTCCACCTCCGCGTCAGCCAGATCAACGGCTGCAGCGCCTGCGTCGACGCCGGCGTGAAGACCGGCCGCAAGGCGGGCCTGAGCGACGAGCGCCTCGGCACGGTCGCCGCCTGGCGCGAGACCCCCTACTTCAGCCCCGCCGAGCGGTCCGCGCTCGCCCTGGCCGAGGCCGCGACCCGCCTGGCCGACCGTCCCGACGCCGTCGGCGACGAGGTCTGGGACGCCGCCGCCACCCACTTCGACGAGAAGCAGCTCGCCGCGCTCGTGCTCATGATCGGCGTCACCAACATGTTCAACCGCCTCAACGCCACGACCCGCCAGATCGCCGGTGCCTGGGGCTGAGCCCGGAACCCCCGCACCACCACCCCACCCACCACAACCCACCCACCCGCCAGAACCCAGAAGGAGAAGCGCATGACCGCCCAGACCGACGAGTGGACCGCCGAAGAGCGCGCCGCCATGAAGGACCGCGCCGCCGAGGTGAAGAAGTCCGCCAAGCGCAGCTCGAAGTCCGCTCCGCTCGACGCCGAAGCCGAAGTCCTCGCGAAGATCGCCGAGTTCAACGACGCGGACCGGGCGCTGGCCGAGCTCGTCCACACGACCGTACGCGCCAACGCCCCGCACCTGACCTCCCGTCTCTGGTACGGCCAGCCTGCTTACGCCAAGGACGGCAAGGTCCTGTGCTTCTTCCAGCCCGCCGCGAAGTTCAAGACCCGCTACGCCACCCTCGGCTTCAGCGACGTCGCCAGTCTCGACGACGGCACCATGTGGCCGGCCTCGTTCGCGCTCACCACGATCGACGCCGCCACAAAGGAGCGGATCGCCGAGCTCGTGAAGCAGGCCGCGGGCTGACCGGCCGATCGGATCGGCCTGACGAAAGCGGCGCCGCACCGGACTCCCACCCGGTGCGGCGCCTCCACGCTCAGTTCAGCTCGGTCCAGTTCAGCTCTGCTCAGCTGAGCTCTGTCCAGATCAGCTCTGCTCGTTCAGCTCCGCTCAACTCCTGCCAGCCCAATTCACGCCGTCTCCAAAACTCACCCGCTGCCTGCGAGCCTTCTACAGACTCCCCTCCACCGGGATCCGGTCCAGCCAGCGCGCCAGCTGCAACGTCGAGATCAGACACAGCGTCGACTCAGCCCCCTGGTTCGGGTTGCGGCTGTCCTCCGCCAGGCCGTCGAAGCAGCCGCCGGTGGCGTCGTCGATCATCGGTATCCGGCTGTCGTTGTCTCCCAGGAACCAGTCCACCGACATCCGCACCCCCTTCAGCCACCGCCGGTCGCCGGTCACCATGAACGCCCGGGCGCAGGCGTCCGCGTAGGCGGCCGGTTCGATCGCCTGCTGGTGGAACGCGGGACGCGGGCGTCCCGGGCTCCAGCCGCCGGCCGGGGTCGGGGACAGGTGTCCGTCGTAGGTGGCGGTGAACAGCAACCAGTCCAGCAGGCCCAGTCCGTCCCGCAGTATCGCGTCGTCGCCCAAGTACTGCCCCGCTGCGATCAAGGCCTCCGGCAGAGCCGCGTCCGCGTACTCCAGCCGCTGCTGCGGCCAGGGCCACGCCGGGTCCGGGCCGGCGCGGCCGATGACGGACACGGCGTCCGCCAGCAGGTCGCGCGCGCCGTCGTGGCTGGGATCCATGTCCGCCACCTCGGCGGCGCCCAGGGCGGCGAAGGCCATCGCGTGCGGGATCGTGCTGCGCAGTTGGACGGCGTCTTCGAAGCGTTCCAAGGCCACCGCGCGGATCCAGGGTGTCGGTCCGCGGGAGGCGGCGGTGCCCAGGGCCCAGACCCCGCGGCCCCACCATTCGCCGGTCTCCGGTTCGTCGTGCCATTGGCGGTCGTAGCCCATGCGGTTGTGGAAGCCGCGTTCCCGGTCCTGTGCGTGCAGCAGGAAGGTGACATAGATTTCAGCGAGCCGGACCAGTTCGGCCGGCGGGTCCGGTTCGCGGCAGACCACTATCAGCGCGCGGGTCACGTCGTCCACGCAGTAGCCGTGCCAGCGCTTGGGGATCGGGCCGCGGGCGTGCTCGAACATCCCGCAGTCGTCGCTCATCCGGATCAGGTGATCGAATGAGGGCTCGGGGGTCCCACCGGACAACAAGCGCATCAGCTCGCTGTCGGACGGCCGGGTGATGAGGCGGTCGTCAATGGTCATCGGAATCGATTCTCCTTTCGTCCGAATCCGCCGCCTTACCCGGTATGAGCACAGGTAAGCGCTTTGGAGGAGACGGTTTCGATTTCGGCTATACGCGGTCACCCACAGTGGCGGCCGGATGGGCTCATCGACGCCGCGCGGCCTGCCCGCGGTACCCCCGCGCCTGAAGCTCGAACAGCCGGGCGTAGGTGCCGCCGGACGCCAGCAGTTCGGCGTGCCCGCCGTGTTCGGCCACCGCTCCGTCTTCGAGGACGACGATGTGGTCGGCCATGCTCACCGTGGAGAACCGGTGCGACACGAACAGCGCGATGGCGCCGCGGGCGGCGGCAGCCCGGCGAGCGCGGTCGAGGTGGCGCTCGAAGAGTGCGTGTTCGGCTTGCGCGTCGAGCGCCGCCGTCGGCTCGTCGAGGATCAGCAGCACCGGTTCGCGCCGCATCATCGCGCGGGCCAGCGCGAGTTTCTGCCACTGGCCGCCGGACAGGTCGCGGCCCTCGGCGAAGCTGGTGCCGATCGGTGTGGCCAAGCCTTCGGGGAAGCTGTCGACCAGGTCCATCGCCCCGGCCTCGGTCAGCGCGGCGCGTGCCGCGTCCGGGTCGCCGACGCGCGGCAGATCGCCGACGCCGACCACCTGCTGCACCGGGAACTCGAGCCGCACGAAGTCTTGGAACGCCGCCGACGTCCGTTCGCGCCAGCGGCGTGCCGCCACTGTGGCGAGGTCGGTGCCGTCCAGGAGGATCCGGCCGGCGGTCGGTTCGTACAGGCCGCACAGCAGCTTCACCAGCGTGCTCTTGCCGGCGCCGTTCTCTCCGACGAGCGCGACCACGGATCCGGCCGGCAGTGTGAGATCGAGGTCCTTCAGGATGTCCCGGTCGCCGCCCGGATACCGGAAGCAGACGCCTTCCAGCACGATGCCTTCGGAGAGTGAATCAGGAGCCTGGGAAGTTCGGGTCCCGTTCCCGGTCTGCGCCGCCTTGTCCTGTGCCGCCTCATCCTGCGCAGCGGCGGTCATGATCCGCCGCAGCCGCGCGCCGATCAGCCCGGTCAGTCGCATGTCCAGCGCCAGACTCAGGATCTGCGTGACGCCGGTCGCGACCTGCCGGGCCAGCACGATCGCCAGCACCACGTCGCCGGCGCCGGCGTGGCCTTGCACCGCCGAACGGACCACCACGTACAACGCGGTGCCGTATCCGAGGCCGAACACCAGTTGCCCGGCGGTGCGCGCCAGAGCAGACAGCGTCTCGGCGTGCCGCTGGGTCCGGCCCAGCCCCAGGATCAGTTCCTCCTGGCGCCGCTGAAGCTCCCCGGCGAGGCCGGCGAGCCGGATCTCCATCATCGGCCCCGGCTTCTGCGCCAGGGTCAGCAAGGCGTAGGCGCGCCGCTGGTCCGCTTCGGCGTCCGTGCGGGTCCGTTCGGCGATGCGCTGGCCGTAACGGCCCGCGAAGTACGGTGCGAGCGCCGCCACCGGCAGCAGCATCAGCAGCGGCTGCAACCGTCCGAGCAGGACGACCGTCACCACCATCTGCGCGACTACCGCGAGGGTCACCAGCAGTCCCCGCACCACGAATTGCAGTCTGAAGAGGTCCTTCTCCAGCAAGGACAGTTCGTCGGCGAACTCCGGATCCTCCTGCCGGGTCAGCGTCACCCGGTCTTGGACGGTCCGCACGAGCCGGTTGACGGTCGCCACCGCGGCCCGTTCGCCGAGCACGCCGAACACCATCGTCACGAAGTGGCCCATGGTCAGTTGCACCACGGCCAGCACGGCGACGCAGCATCCTGCGAAGACGGCGGCGCCGGTGTGCCCGCGCGCCGTGTCCTCGACCAGGGCGGCCAGCGCGAGGCCGAGCAGCGGCCCGGACAGCGCGTCGGAGAAGATCATGGCGGTGGCGGCGACGCCGCGCACCGGGTCTTCGCGGAACAGCACGCCGGTGGTGGCGAACGCGTCCCGGGGGCCGCGGAACCAGCCCTGCTTCGGACGGGGCGCCATCAGTCCCGCTCCCCGTCCGAGCCGCCCGCCGCGGCGGGTTGTGCGAAGCGCGCCGCCTGCACGGTGAACATCTCGGCGTACCGGCCGCCGAGGGCCATCAGCTCGTCGTGGCTGCCGTCCTCGACCAGGCGGCCGCCGTCCAGGACCACGATCCGGTCGGCGCGCCGCACGGTCGCGAACCGGTGCGAGACCACGATCGTGGTGGTCCCGCGAGTGAGCTCCAGAAAGCCTTCGATGAAGTCGGCCTCGGCGCGGATGTCCAGGCTGGCCGTGGGCTCGTCGAGGATCAGCACCGAGGCGCCGCCTTCGACGGCCAGCATCGCGCGGGCCAGCGCGACCCGCTGCCACTGGCCGCCGGACAAGTCGGTGCCGCCTTTGAAGTCGCGGCTGAGCGTGGTCTCGAGGCCCTCGGGCAGGGTGCTGAGATAGTCGGCCGCCCCGGCACGGGTTGCGGCGCGGTCGACGGCGGCACGGTCCCCGACCAGTTCCACGGCGCCGAAGCCGATGTTGTCGGCGGCGGACAGCGGGTACCGGCCGTAGTCCTGGAACGTGGCGGCGATCTGCCGCTGCCAGCGGGCGGCGTCCAGGGCGGCGACGTCGAGGCCGTCGGCAAGGATGCGTCCGCTGTCGGGCTCGTAGAAGCGGCACAGCAGCTTGATCAGCGTGGTCTTCCCGGCGCCGTTCACGCCGACGACCGCCAGGGAGGTTCCGGCGGTCAGCTCCAGGGTGAGGCCGGAGAGCACCGGTTCGTCAGCACCCGGGTATGTGAAGGTGACGTCCTCGAAGCGGATGGAGTGCCGCACCGGCCGCACCGGCGGCGTGGCGGTACCGGTGCCCATGCCGTTCGTGGTCGCGGCCCGCGCCTCGGCGACCGCCGCCTCCACCTGTTCCAGGTGCCGCATCGAGGTGATCCCGTAGGCGATGGGGTAGTCGGACTCGTCGAAGCTGGAGCCGATCCCGGCCACCGCGAGCACCGCCTGCGCCACCAGCGCGGTGGTGCCGGCCGCCAGGCCGCCGCCGAACCGCGGCCACGCGAGCTGCGCCAGCGCCGTCGCGGTCCCCAGCGCCGTCACCGTCGCGGCGATGACGAACGGGGTGATGAAGGTGCTGGACCGGACCTTCCACAGCATGCGGAAGTAGCCCAGGCCCTCGTCGCTGCCCCGGTCGGCGAACCAGGGCCCGAAGCCGAAGACCCGCGCCTCCTTGCCGATGGCCGGGCTCAGCCCCTGGTTCGCCAAGAAGCCGTGCCGGCGGCGCAGCTGGATCGTGTCGACGATGGCCGTGGAATAGGCCGTGGCGCCGCGCCGGTGGGTCACCCGCAGCACCATGCCGCCCGCGCCGACGGCCAGTGCCGCGACCGGGCCGAGCTCGACCGCGACGACGGCCAGCGCGCCGAGGAAGGCGGTGTAGCGGGCGATGAGGGTGAGCACGGCGGCTGCGGCGCCGCCCAGGCTGACCCAGGTCCGGCGCATGTCGGCGATGACCTCGTCGAGCGCGGCCCGCACCTGGGGCCGCTCCAGCACCGCGATGCCGGGGGCGGCGTAGTTGGCGGCCATCAGCCGCCGGTAGGTGTCCACGTCGATCCGGTACTTCAGGCTCCAGCCGATCAGCTGCTGCACCGGCGCGAGCACCTGTCCGACCACCAGCGTGGCGGCGGCCAGCACGATCAGCAGCTCCAGGTGGTGCCATGCCGCCGACGAGGTGCCGCCGGCCGCGGCGGCCCCGACCTTGCCGACCCCGGCGCTGCTGAACACCATGAACGCCACCGGTGCCGCGCCCAGGATCAGCTGGATCAGGATGCTGAGGGCCACGAGCGGGCGCGGGGCCTGTCGCAGCAGCCGCAGGAGCCGGAGGCGGTCACGCCGGGCCTGGGTGGACGTGGACGACATCCGAGACCTCGCACCCCCTGGAGACTCCACAAGATTCAACGCATGACCCTAGGGGAATCCGCCATAAGGCCACAACGCTTTTCCTGAGGCCGCCTTCCAGAGGCCCGATCAGAGTCCGAGCCGTGCCAGTCGGTCAGTCGGTCAGCCGGTCAGTCAGTCAGTCGGTCGGGAAGGAGAAGTAGAGGAACGTGGAATAGTGCGAGTCGAAGTGTTCGTGCCACGCGCCGCGCACCGACTCCAGCCACTCGTCGTCCTCGCCGGCGATCGCGGCCTCGGCACGGGCCACGGCCTCGGGGATCTCAGTCTCGACCAGACGCTGCACTTCCTGCTCGACGTCGCCGCCGCCCAGAGAGATCATCTCGCCGGTCTCCAGGATGAAATGCTTCGCGCGCTGCCGTTCCAGGTGGGCGGTGATCTCGGCGGCCCGGGCGGCGAATTCGGGATCCTCCTCCAGGCCCTCTCCCACCACGCGCAGCAAGTCCAGCAGCAATGCGGCGCCCCCGGCGTAGTCGGCTCCGATTCCTATCTTCGGGTCCCAGATCATCGACTGCACGATCCGCGGCTCGCGGCCGGCCATCAGCAGATGGGCCAGGGGTATGCCCCAGCGGTGCTCCGAGATGCACAGCACCTGCTGCGGGTTCTCGGACTCCGTGGGCAGGGTGTCGGCCGAATAAAGGTAAGAACGGTTAGCCATGCGGGCGACGCTAACACCAGGTGGTCATGCGCAGGGCGGTTCCGGGACAACCGGGCGACCCGCCCGCATTCGCCCCGGCTCCTACCGGATCGCCGCTCGGCGGCCACGGAAAGGTCACGTCCCGGCCGCGCGGGGGGCCGGGGTCTCCGGTACGGTTGGTCTATACCAATGTGCCGAGTAATACCCGCATGCCCCGCAGTACCGCTTGCCCAGTAGTGCCGAGTGCCCAGTAGTCCACCCGCCATCACCGAACCAGGGGTCGCCATGGAAGTCGTCATCGTCGAGGACGCAGCCGCCGGCGGTGAGCTCGTCGCCGGCGCGGTCGCCGAGCTGATCGCCCGCAAGCCCGACGCCCTGTTCGGCGTCGCGACCGGCTCGACGCCGCTGCCGGTGTACCAGGCGCTGGCCGCCAAGGTCGCGGCCGGCGAGGTGGACACCGGGCGGCTGCGGGTCTGCCAGCTCGACGAGTACGTCGGCCTGCCGGCCGGGCACCCGGAGTCCTACCGCGCGGTGCTCAAGCGCGAGGTGCTGGAGCCGCTGGGGATCCCGGAATCGGCGTTCCTGGGGCCGGACGGCGGCGCCGCGGACCTGCCCGCCGCCTGCGCCGCGTACGAGCAGCAGCTCGCCGACGCCGGCGGGGTGGACCTGCAACTGCTCGGCATCGGCACCGACGGCCACATCGGGTTCAACGAGCCCGTCTCGTCGCTGGCGTCCCGGACCCGCATCAAGACCCTGACCGAGCGGACCCGGGTGGACAACGCGCGGTTCTTCAACGGGCTGGACGAGGTGCCGCGGCACGTCATCACCCAGGGCATCGGCACCATCCTGCAGGCCCGGCACCTGGTGCTGCTGGCCACCGGCGCGGGCAAGGCCGAGGCGGTGGCCGCGACCGTCGAGGGCCCGGTGTCCAGCCTGGTGCCGGCCTCCGCGCTGCAACTGCACCCACACGCGACCGTCGTCGTCGACGAGGCCGCCGCGCAGCAGCTGAAGCTCGTTGACTACTATCGGGCCACATACGCGTCCAAGCCGGCGTGGCAGGGGATCTGACGGGGATCCGAACCACCTGACAGCCCGGCAGACAGGGGTGGCGGAAGTGCGGTTGGAGAACTCGGAACACACCCGCCATCCCTGGCTGATCCACGGGATCACCGAAGACTTCCTCGTGGAGGACGTCTGGGCACTGCCGACCCCCGGCGCCGGGCCGGACGACTTCCCCACGCTGCTGGCCGTGGTCAACGACGGCTTGCAGAGACAGATCTCGGCGCCGGCGAAGGCGCTGTTCTGGGTGCGCCTGAAGCTCGGCACACTGCTGCGGCTGGACCGGGACCGGGGCGGCCTCAACGCGCGCGTGCCCAGCCTGCGCGAGCGGCTGCCCGGGGAATTGCAGGAGGCTGCGGCGGCGCGCAAGCCCGCCGACTCCCCGTTCACCTTCCTCTACGAGCTGCCGAACGAATACGCCGGGGAGATCGCCAACACCACCATGCACGGCGTCGTGCACTTCGGCTGGGTGCCGGACGGCGCGGGCGGCTGGCGCGGGCAGATGGCGGTGCTGGTGAAGCCGAACGGGCGGTTCGGGTCCGCATACATGGCGTTCATCAAGCCGTTCCGCCACCTGATCATCTACCCGTCGCTGACGCGCGCCTGCGAGCGCGGGTGGCGGGCGCGCCAATTAAACGAGACGCAGCGTCTCGACAAGGAGTAGGCTGAGCGGGCACCCATCGCAGATCCGCAAGGAGTCCGTACCATGACTCAGTCCCGCACAGTCCTCATCACCGGCGCCACCGACGGCCTCGGCCAGGCCCTGGCCCACCGCCTGGCCGCCGACGGCGACACCACCCTGCTGCTGCACGGCCGGGACCAGCGGCGCCTGGACGCCACGGCCGACGCGATCCAGGCCGCGCACGGCGGGGCGCGGCCCGAGACCTTCCGCGCCGACCTCGCCGAACTGGCCCAGGTCCGCACCCTGGCCGCGGCCGTGCGCGCGGCCACCGACCGGCTCGACGTCCTGGTCAGCAACGCCGGCGTCGGCGGCGGCGAACCCGACGGCCGCGACCGCCGGGTCAGCCGGGACGGCTACGAACTCCGGTTCGCCGTGAACTACCTCGCCGGCTTCCTGCTCACCCACGAACTGCTGCCGCTGCTGCTGGCCTCGGCCCCGGCGCGGGTGGTGAACGTGGCCTCGCTCGGCCAGCAGGACATCGACTTCGACGACGTGATGCTGGAACGCGACTACGACGGCATGCGCGCCTACTGCCAGAGCAAGCTGGCGCAGATCTCCTCCGCGGTGGAGCTGGCCGAGCGGATCCCGGCGGCCAAGGTCACCTTCAACAGCCTGCACCCGGCCACGTTCATGCCCACGAAGATGGTGCTCCAGGAGATCGGCCACAGCATCGACAGCCTGGAGACCGGCGTCGAGGCGACCCGCCGGCTGATCGTCGACCCGAAGCTCGACGGCGTGAGCGGACGGTTCTACGACCGGCAGCGGGAGGCGAAGGCACTGCCGCAGGCCTATGACGAGAAGGCCCGCGCCGAACTGTATCGGCGGAGCGTGGACTGGGTCGGGCTGCCGAACAACTAAGAGTTCTCGCACCGCTGTCAGCGTGCGGCGGCCCCGCGGGGACCGGTCCCGGCCGGATATTCATACACTGACGTCAGCCGAACGAAGTATCCTGACATGCTGAACGCCCGCTTCCCCACAGCTCCTGTCGCCCGACAGCCCGGCCGACCGGCTTGCTGAAGACCGTGACGCTCAGCGCCCAGGACCTCGCACTGCTAGCTGACCACCTGAATGACACCGGCTGATCGGAGGGTCATCGTGGACGAGCACCACTGGAAACCGGAAGCCGAGAAGCAGGAGCCTTCGTCGACGTGGCAGCCGCCGCCGGCCGCGCCGACGGTGCCTCCGGCCGGCGCGGTCGCGCCGGATGCGTCGGACGCGCCGACGCTGAGCACGCCCCAGCTGAGCTCACCACAGTCGAGTGCGCCTCCACAGAGCACGCAACCCCCGAGCCATACCTTCCCTCAAAGCCAACCGTTCCCTCAAAACCAGCAGTTCCCTCAGAGCCCGCCGTTCCCGCAGAACGCGTCGGGGCCGTGGCAGGTGCCGTACCCGACGCCCGCGCCGCCTCGGCGCTTTCCCCGCTGGTGGATATACGCGGGTATCGGGCTCTGCGTCGTCTTGGCCGGCGTCGTCTGGCTCGTCTGGCCCGACTCCTCCAAGCCCACGGACCGCGTCGTCGCCGGAACGGTGCAGGCGACGGTGCTGTCCGCCGACGACGTCAGCAAACTGGCGGGCACGACGCTGGTCGCCGCGGCGACCACGAACCAGCCGCCGGCGGCGCTGGCCGCGGACCAGGCCGGTTGCGCGGTCGCGGTCGGGCCGGCGACACAGGCGGTGTACGGGCACGACTGGACCGGGTTCCTGTCGGTCACCTACCAGGACCTGGCGCGTAAGGGTTCGATGACCGTGACCCAGGTCGCCGCGGTGTTCCCGAGCGCGGACAAGGCGAGCGCCGCGTTCAAGACGTTGCACGACGGGTTGACCGGCTGTTCGTCGGCGGTGGTGACCGATCACGGGGGCCGGGCCTCGCAGTGGCAGTACAAGGTCGACGCACAGTCGGACACCTCGGTCGGCTGGACCGCGACGGAGCCCTCCGGCGGCGCCTGGTCCTGCCACCACCAGGCGCAGCTGACCGGGACGTCGCTGCTCCAGGTCTCGGTCTGTTCGGCCGGCGACGGGGGGACAGTCGCCTCGAAGGTCGCCGACAAGTTCGCGGCGCAGGTGAAGGCGTCATGAAGGCCCGCAGAGCCCTGGCCGGGAAGCGCGGCCGCCGGGTCGTGGCCGCGCTGTCGGCGACCGCGCTGGCCTTGACGATGCTGACGACCGCCGCGCCCACCGCGGTGGCGTCGTCCCGGACGCCGCGAACGGTCGCTCAGATGAATGGTCCCGGCACGTTGACCGCGGACGTGGACGCCGAAGTGGCCGATCTCGAAGCGATGCTGGCGAACGTCCTGCCCGAGGAGCCGGATCTGCCGCCGGACGTCCAGGCCCGGCTTTCGGCCTTCACCGGGCGCCAGAACGCGTTGGAGCAGAAGGTCGAGGCCCTGCCGGAGAGCGCCGAAGGGCTCGACGAGCGTACGACGGCCTTCAACGAGGAGGCCGACACGTACGACCAGCAGGCCACGGCGAACGATGAGAAGACCACGCAGTTCAACGCCAAAGCCGCCGACCACGAAGCCAAGGTCGACGCGCACAACGCCGAGCCGCATACCTTCACCCCCGACCAGGCGGCCGAGGCCGCGGCCTACGACGCGGAGGCGGACGCGCTCAACAGCGAGAAGACCGCCCTGGAGGCGGAGAAGTCCTCGCTCCAGACCGAACAGGACCGGCTCAACAGCGAAAAGGACAAGCTGACCACCGAGAAGGACGCGATCCAAAAGGACCTCGACGCCTTCGCCTCGACCGTGGAAGGCCTCACGACCGAAGTCCAGCAGCTGGACAACGACCGGTTGTCGCTGTTGGAGGAGGTCGCAGCCGACGAACAGGCCCTCGCCGACCGGCAGTCCGCGCCGAGCACGGAGTCGTTCGGCGCGGCCGACGCGGCCGCCGGAGGCGACGCGCCGCAACCGCCCGACGAGTCCGGCGCCCCGGCCCCGGCCCCCCGGCAGACCCGGCAGACCGACCCGACGGCTCCGGCCCAGCCCGATCCGCAGCTGACCGAGTCCACCGGCGGCGACGTGCCGTCGCGGTCGGGGCAGAACTCCGCGCTCGACTCCTACGCGGCGCAGCACCATGTCACCGTCGACGAGCGCCCGGTCGCGGTGCGGCTGACGCCGCAGACGGTGCACTCCCTGACGCCGGAGCAAGCGGCGCAGATCTCGTTGTCCACCACCTTCCAGGGGCTGGTGCGCGAGCCGTCGGGGAACTACGAGGCCGTGGAGGTCCTCGCTCCCGGCACCACGTTCGGCCCGGGCGACGTGGCCTTCTACGACGCCGTCAACGGCGGCGGCAAGGCCATCGGCCTCGTGAACGGCAGCCAGATCGTCATCGACAAGGTGGGCGCCGTCCAATACCGCGGCGCGCCGGCCGCGACGGGGGACCCGGGCGCCACCGCGCCCCCGCAGGATCAGAACGAGCCCACCGACTGCACCAAGCGCAAGCCCGCGGGCGCCGACGCGCTGCCCAAGGACGGTTGGGTCGAGTACTGGCCGCTGGGGCCGAACGACCGGGCGCAGGGCATGGAGGCATGCCTCGTCGACGCCGGGAAGGTCCAGGACACGGCCCCCGACGTGAACATCGCCGGCTGGGACCCGGCGGTCAAACGGGCCTACGCCATGTTCGGCACGCCGCCGGCGAAGAACCCCCTGGCCAAATGCCACTTCCTGGCCGCCCGTTTCGGCGGCTCCAACAAAGACCAACGCAACTTCACGGCCTGCTGGCAGGAACCGGTCAACAACAGCGCCATGAAGAGTTTCGAGAACTTGGTGGCGAAGAAGATGCTGGCCAGAGCCGGCCTGATCGTCACCTTCGTCGAAAGCGCGGTGTACGACCAGGCCTCCAGCGACACACCGAGCGAGTACTGGCTCATCGCCGTCGGCCAGGTGCCGGGCACCGACGAACTGATCCCGGTCGAGAGCTTGCCCATCCCGAACGAGAAGCTGATAGACGGCAAGGAGCAAACCATCGGGAACTGACGCACCGCCGCGCCGGCAGGGTCATCGGGAAGTGCCGGCGCGGCAGGCCGTCGGTGTTCTCGGCGGGCCCGCGCTGCCAGAGCGAGTGCGGATCGCAGCGGTGGACGGGCGCGGCTCAAGCCCGCAGCGCCGCGACCGCCTCCCGCATCGCGGCCAGATCAGCGTTCGAAGCAAGCCCGGCGTGGTACAGCCGGATACCGCTCGCGCCGGCTTCCCGCATCGCCGCCGCCTGCTCGGCCAGCCGCTCGGGATGCGCCCCCATGCCACGCACCCCGAGCAGGCCGGCGTACACCGCCGCGGGCTGGCCGGTGGCGGCTGTCACGGTCCGGGCCTCGCCGTTCCAGCAGTTCACCACCAGTCCCGTGGCGTCCTTGGCGAAGGTCGCGGGGTCGACGCCGGTGAACGCGGTCGAGCGGTGCGGGTACGGGCTGGCGTGGAAGAGCACGGGGAAGTCGGCGCCGCGCCGGGTGCGGACCTCGCCGACCATCGCTTCCCGCAGGCGGTCGCCGACGCGGGTGCGCATCGCGAGCACGGCGGTCGCCAGGTCGGGGTCGGGCAGGGCGCCGGTCAGGGGTTCGGACGCGGCGAAGCGGGCGTCCAGGCGCTCGCGGACCGTCGAGCGCAGGTGGGCGGCGTCGATGCCAGTGGCCTGATACTCCTGGTGGCAGGCGGCGCAGAAGCACAGCGACATCAGGTACAGCTCGTCGTCGGACAGCGGGATGCCGGCCACCTTGTCGTGCTCGTGCAGGTGGTCGAAGCCGTACCAGCCGGCCGCCTCGAACTCGACGCCGGCCGCGTCGGTCCGGTCCGCGATCACCGCCGCCAGGCCGGACGCGTAGTCGAGCACCGCGTCTTGTGCGGGGCACAGTGCCCACGGGTACACGTCGCCGTAGGCGTTCACCACGTGCGGTGCGTCGAAGGCGTCCACGTGGTCGACGACCACCCACGCGTGCGTCGGCACCCCGGCCGCGGCCAGCGCCGCCGCCGTCGCGCCGAAGGGGTCCTCGGCGTCGATCCACGTCTGCCGGGGCGGCAGCGCCCGCTGCCGGGCGGACTCGACCGGCAGGTACGAGGCGCTGTGTCCGGCCACGACCACCCGGTGCCCGGGGTGCCGCGGCGTCACCGCCCGGGTCGCGTGGTAGAACGCCGCGACCACCGCGTGGTCGAGGCCGAGCGCCGCGGTCCGTTCGGGCGCGCCGGGGTCTCCGACGACGTCCCACGGGTATACGTACGCTGCGGCGTTCAGCTGCGTCATCAGAATCTCGGCCTCTTCCCCGTCCAGTCCGGGTGCACCCGGCGCATCCAGCCGACGTCGTCGCGGCGCCGGACGCCGCACGTCAGATACTGCTCATGCAACCGGGCCACGGCGTCGCGGTCCAGTTCCACGCCCAGGCCCGGGCCGGACGGCACCGCCACCGCGCCGTCGGTGAAGGTCGGCGGCGCGGCCACCACGTCTTCGGACTCCCACTTCCACGGGGTGTGGGTGTCCAGCGCGTAGGTCAGGTTCGGCGTGGCGGCGCCGAGGTGCACCATGGCCGCCAGGCTGATGCCCAGGTGCGTGTTCGAGTGCATCGACAGGCCGAGGCCGAAGGTCTGGCAGATCCCCGCCAGGTGCTGCGTGGCCCGGAAGCCGCCCCAGAAGTGGTGGTCGGACAGGATGACCTGGACCGCGCCCAGCCGGATCGCCTCGGGGACCTCGGCGAACCCGGTGACGCACATGTTGGTGGCCAGCGGCAGGTCGGTCTTGGCCGCGACTTCCGCCATGCCCGGGATCCCCGGCGTCGGGTCCTCCAGGTATTCGAGCTCCCCCGCCAGCGCCTCGGCGACGCGGTGGCTGGTCGGCACCGTCCAGTTGGCGTTCGGGTCCAGCCGCACCGGCCGGTCCGGGAAGGCGCGGCGCAGCGCCCGGACCGCCTCGATCTCTTCTTCGGGCGGGAAGACACCGCCCTTGAGTTTCAGGGAGCGGAAGCCGTAGCGGTCGACCATCTTCTGGGCCTGCGCCACGATCCCGTCCGGGTCCAGGGCCTCGCCCCACGGGTCGACGGCGAAGCTGCCGGGATGTTCGGCCCACTTGTAGAAGAGGTAGGCGCTGAAGTCGACCCGCTCCCGGACCGCGCCGCCGAGCAGGTCCGCGACGCGGCGGCCGGTGGCGCGGCCCTGGGCGTCGTAGCAGGCCACTTCGAAGGCCGCGACGGCTTGCGCCACCGTCTTGTCGCCGCTGGCGGCGCCGATCAGCTCGGTCGGCGAGGAGGCCGCCACGCCGCGCACCGCCGCCGCGATCCGGCGGCTCAGCTCGTTGAGATCGAAGACGTCGACGCCGGCCAGGTCCGCCGCCGCGCGGTGCAGCAGCGCCAGGGTCGCGTCGTCGCCGTAGGCCTCGTTGACGCCGGTGATCCCGGCGTCGGTGTGCACCTCGACGATGGAGCGCAGCGCGAACGGCTCGTGGACCCCGGAGGAGTTGAGCAGCGGCGGATCCTTCAGCGCCACCGGGGTGATGGTGACACCGGTGATCCGCAAGCCGCTCATGGGCACCCGCCTTCGGTTTTTCACATATGTGAATCAGTACCATGGATATGAATACGTCCAATGGTCGGAAAGGTAGTGCCGACCGCCGGACGACGTCAAGAGAATGGCGGCCATGACGAAACCACCCCTGCCCCGTCTCATCGCCTGCGATCTGGACGGCACCGTCGTGCGCCACGACGGCACGGTCACCGCGCGCACCGTGGCGGTGTTCGCCGCGCTCGAGACGGCCGGAATCCCCTTCGTCTTCGTCACCGGCCGCCCGCCGCGGCTGATGGGGCCGATCGCCGAGGCGTTCGGCCCGCGCGGCGTCGCCGTCTGCTCCAACGGCGCCTACCACTACGACCTGCGGGCCCGCGCCGTCGTCGCCGAGTACGCCATCGACCCGGCGACTCTGGTCAAAACCGCGCGGGGGCTGCGCACGGCGATCCCCGGCATCGGGCTGGCCCTGGAGTACGCCGACGCGCTCCTCGCCGACCCGCTGTACGAGCCCTGGGACTGGGACGAGGGCGTCACCGTGCAGCGGCCGGCGGAGGCCGAGCTGTGGCTGCGGCCCGCGCCGAAGCTGGTCGGCCGGCACCCGAGCCTGTCCGCCGACGAGTTGCTGGCCCTGGCCCACCCGGCGGTCGGCGACCTGGTCACCGTCTACCACTCCAACGGCCTGCGGCTGGTCGAGGCGGTGGCGCACGGCGTGAGCAAGGCCGAGGGCCTGGCCCGCCACGCCGCCGGGCTCGGGGTGGCCGCCGAGGACGTCATCGCGTTCGGCGACATGCCCAACGACCTGTCGATGCTGCGCTGGGCCGGGCGGTCCTACGCCGTCGCCAACGCGCACCCGAGCGTGCTCGCGGCGGCCGGCGGCGTGATCGGCTCGAACGAGGACGACGGCGTCGCGGTGTTCCTGGAGCAGCTGCTGACCTGATCCTGGCACTGTGTCGCTGCTGCTGCGGCGGCGGTAGCGCACCGCCGCGGCGTACTGCGTCCGCAGCAGGCCGATTGTCTGCACCTGCCAGACGCCCCGCACCCCCTGCTCCCGGCACCGTGTAGAGCACACGATCCATGCGCGGAACGATCACGCTCGTAACGCACGAAGGCCGGGAGCCCTGATGTCCGTCATCGCCCGCTGGTGCCATCGGCACCGGCTCGTCACCGTGTTGGCCTGGCTGGCCCTGATCGTCGGCCTCGGGGCCCTGACCGGAGCGGCCGGCACCAAGTACAACGACACGATGTCGATCCCGGCCTCGGAGTCCAGCCAGGCCCTGGACCTGCTCAAGAGCTCGCTGCCGGCGGCGTCCGGCGACGCCGACACCGTGGTGTGGCACACCACCGGCGGCGTGAAGGTCACCGATCCCGCGGTGAAGAAGACCATGACCGACGCCCTGGACGCGATCGCGACCTCGCCCGGCGTCGCCTCGGTCGCCGGCCCCTACAGCGGGCCGCACGCCGCGGCGCAGGTCAACGGCGACCAGACCATCGCCTACGCCACCGTGACCTTCTCCCAGCAGGCCCACGACATCCCGAAGGAGCAGGTCCAGCACGTCGTCGACGTCGCCAAGGCGGCCCGCGGCGACCACCTGCAGGTGGAGGCCGGCGGGCAGGCCGTCTCCGAGGCCGAGCGCACGATGGGCGGCTCGGCCGAGCTGATCGGCGTGGTCGCCGCGCTGATCGTGCTGGGGCTGGTGTTCCGCTCGGCCGGGGCGGCGTCGCTGCCGATCGTCACCGGCATCGCCGGGGTGGCCTCCGGCGTGCTGGCCACCGGGCAGCTGTCGCGGCTGTTCGCGATCAGCTCCACCGCGCCGACCCTGGCCACGCTGGTCGGCCTGGGCGTCGGGATCGACTACGCGTTGTTCATCGTCAACCGGCATCGGCGGGGGCTGATGTCCGGGCTGTCGGTGGAGGCGGCGGTCACCAAGGCCCTGAACACCTCCGGGCGCGCGGTGATCTTCGCCGGCGGGACCGTCGTCATCGCGCTGCTGGGCATGTTCGCCCTCGGTCTGAGCTTCTTGAACGGCATGGCCATCGGCGCGGCGGTCACCGTGTCGATGACCGTGCTGGCCGCGATCACGCTGCTGCCGGCGCTGCTGGGCTTCCTGAAGCTGCGGGTGCTGAGCAAGAAGCAGCGGCGGGAACTGGCCGCGCGGCAGGCCGGCGTGGGGGTGCTGGTGCCGTACGCGCAGGCGCGGCGGCGGTCGCGCCGCTCGGCGGGCGCGGGTGCGGCCGGTGCCGGTACGGACGCCGGAACCCACGGCCACCCGGAGACCGCCTTCACCCGCTGGGCCGGCAAGGTCCAGGCCCGGCCGCTGGGCAAGGCGGTGCTCGCGATCGGGATCATGGTGCTGGTCGCGCTGCCGTTCTTCTCGATCCGGCTGGGCTCCTCCGACGCCGGCAACGACCCCAGGTCCACCACCACCCGCCAGGCCTACGACCTGCTCGCCGACGGCTTCGGCAAGGGCTTCAACGGCCCGCTGACCCTGGTCGCGCAGACCCCCGGGGCCGGGGACCAGCAGGCGCTGGACAAGCTGGTCGGGCAGATCAGGACGGTGCCCGGGGTGGCCGCCGTCAACGCCCGGCCCGCGCAGCCCGGCCAGACCCTGTCGGTGGTGCAGGTGGTGCCCACCACCTCGCCGCAGGACCAGGGCACCACCGACCTGATCGACCGGCTGCGGCACGACGTCATCCCGCCCGCCGAGGCCGGGACCACGCTGCACGTCATGGTCTCCGGCAACACCGCGATCACCAACGACTTCAACGACACGCTGATCAGCAAGCTGCCGCTGTTCGTGGCGATCATCGTCGGGCTGGGCTGCCTGCTGATGATGGTGGCCTTCCGCAGCGTGCTGGTGCCGCTGATCGGCGTGGCGATGAACCTGCTGACCATGGGCGTGGCGTTCGGCTCGCTGGTGGCGGTGTTCCAGTGGGGCTGGGGGTCCGAGGCGCTGGGCGCCGGCGGCGCCGGACCCGTGGAGTCCTTCGTGCCGGTGCTGGTGATCGGCATCTTGTTCGGGCTGTCGATGGACTATCAGGTGTTCCTGATCAGCCGGATGCACGAGGAGTGGTCGCACTCCGCGGACAACGGACGGGCGGTCCGCGTCGGCCACGGCGAGACCGGGCAGGTGATCCTGGCCGCGGCGGTGATCATGAGCTGCGTGTTCGGCGCGTTCCTGCTGAACGGCGAGCGGCTGATCGCCGAGTTCGGCGTGGCGCTGGCCGTGGCGATCCTGCTGGACGTCCTGATGCTGCGGCTGATCCTGGTCCCGGCGGTGATGCACCGGTTCGGACGGGCCAACTGGTGGCTGCCGAAGTGGCTGGACCGGGTGCTGCCGCGGCTGTCGGTGGAGGGCGAGCCGGAGCCGGAGCCCGCGTGGGCGACCGGTGCGGCCGGCGCGGCCGGTGGGACCGGCGGCCCCGACGACGAGCCGGAGCTGGCCTACGCGAACCGCCGCATACAGTGAACAGGTGAAACGAATGGACCGGCTGAAGGAGTGGCTGCGGCCCGGCACCACGCGGCGTGACGTCGCGACCACCGCGTTGTATCTGCTGCTCCTTTCGCCGGTCATCTTCGTCGGCGCCCTGCACAAGCACGTCAGCGCCTCCACGGTGGCGGCGCTGCTGTGTGTCGCGGCGGTTCCGCTGCTGTTCCGCAACCGCTGGCCGCTGGGCGCCGTGGTGGCCAGCGCCGCCGTGACCGTGTTCGCGATCGCCCTGACCGGGTCGCCGAGCGTGCCGCCGATCGCCTTCGCCATCACGCTGTACTCCTTCGCCAACCGCTCCGACCGGCGCACGACGGTGCGGGTCGGGGTGGTCGCGGCCGTGACGATCACCACGTTGGCCCTGATCCTGCGGCCCGGAATGGACGCGCTCGGGGAGAACCTGGGGGTGATCGCCTGGATCGGCCTGGCGGTGGCGATCGGCGACGCCGCGCGCAGCCGCCGCGAGCTGCTGGCGTCGGTCGTGGAGCGGGCCGAGCGCGCCGAGCGGACCAAGGAGGAGGAGGCGCTGCGGCGCGTCACCGAGGAGCGGATGCGGATCGCGCGGGAGCTGCACGACGTGGTGGCGCACCACATCACGCTGGTCAACGCCCAAGCCGGGGTCGCGCACCACCTGATGAAGACCGATCCCTCGCACGCCTACGAGGCGCTGGAGCGGATCCGCGACACCTCGCGCTCGGCGCTGGACGAGCTGCGGGCCACGGTCGGGCTGCTGCGGGCGGGCGACGAGGCCGCCGCCCCGCGCGAGCCGGCCCCCGGCCTGACCGAACTGGAGACGCTGGTGGAGTCGTTCCGGCACGCCGGACTGGACGTGGCCATGGAGGGCGCGCCCGCCGCGCGGCCGGCGATGCCGCCGCTGACCGAGCTGACCGCGTACCGGATCGTGCAGGAGGCGCTGACCAACACCCACAAGCACGCCGGCCGCCAGGCCGTGGCGCGGGTGCGGGTCGAGGTCGGGGCCGACGCGGTGCGGATCAGCGTGGTCGACGACGGCGGCCGCGGGCCGGCGCGCTCGGGCCTGGGCACCGGCCACGGGATGATCGGGATGCAGGAACGGGTGAAGGCGGTCGGCGGGACGTTCGCGGCCGGGCCGCTGGCCGGGGGCGGGTTCCGGGTGGACGCGGAGCTGCCGGTGCGCGGGGCGTCGGGCACGGCCGAACGCCGCACGCACGGCGGCGATCGGCCGATCACGGTCGCCGAAGCGGTGCGGAGCGCCTCATGACCGGCCCGACCGGCCCGACCAGCCCGGCTGACCGCGCTGAGCCGACCAACCGGGCCGATCCGGCTGAGCTGACTGCTTCGCCCGAGCCGGCCGGCCGCACCGTCCCGATCCGGATCCTGCTGGCCGACGACCAGGCCCTGCTGCGCGGCACGTTCCGCCTGCTCATCGACTCCACCCCGGACCTGGCGGTGGTCGGCGAGGCGGGCACCGGCCGCGAGGCCGTGGACCTGACCCGCGAGCTGCGGCCGGACCTGGTGCTGATGGACATCCGGATGCCGGTGCTCGACGGTCTGGAGGCGACCCGGCTGATCGCCGCCGAGCCGGCCCTCGGCGGCGTCAAGGTGCTGATCCTGACCACGTTCGAGAACGACGAGTACGTCGCCGAGGCACTGCGGGCCGGGGCCGGCGGGTTCCTCGGCAAGGGGGTGGACCCCGAGGAGCTGCTGCGCGCGATCCGGACTGTCGCAGCCGGCGACTCGCTGCTGTCTCCGGCCGCCACCCGGGCCCTGATCACCCGGTTCCTCGCGTCCCCGGCACAGGAACAGGTCGTCGCCGCGCCGCTGGACGCGCTCACCGCGCGCGAACTCGAGGTCGTCACGCTGGTCGCCACCGGCCTGTCGAATGAAGAGATCGCCGCCCGCTTGTTCGTCACACCGCTGACCGCCAAGACGCACGTCAACCGGGCCATGACCAAGCTCGGGGCGCGAGACCGCGCGCAGGTCGTGGTGATCGCTTACCAGTCCGGCCTGGTCCGTCCCAACTCCGGGCCCTGAGCGTCCGCGCCGCCGCGGCTCACAGCGCGCCCTTGCGCTGCAACGCCGTGAACGCGAACCACCCCGGGATCACCGGCAGCCACCAGGTCAGCAGCCGGAACACGATCACCGCGGTGGCCGCGACCGCCGACGGGATCCCGGCCGTGGTCAGGCCCGCGGTCAGCGCCGCCTCGATGCCGCCGATGCCGCCGGGGGTCGGCACCAGCGACCCGAGCGCCTTGGCCACCAGGTAGGCGACGCCCATCGCGGGCAGGCTCACCTCGCTGTCGCTGACCGCGTTCACCGACGCCCACAGGCACAGGCTGGCCGCCAGCGGCAGCGCCAGCGCCCCGCCGAGCGCCTGCGCGAGCTTGCGCGGCGAGCGCGCCACCTGCAGCACCTCCGGCCACACGTCGGTGACCAGCGGCCGCAGCCGGGCCATGACCATCGTGCGCAGCCGCGGGACGGCGGCGATCAGCACGCACAGCACCGCCAGCGCCACGATCACGCCGGTGACCGTCGCCGAGGGCGTGATCGCCGACAGGCTGCCGCCTTCCTTCTGCCGGCTGCTGCCGGCGAACGCGCTGAACAGCAGCAGGAGCAGCACGTAGCAGGCGAACGCGAGCACCTGCGACACGCCGACCGAGGTCACGGCGCGCGCCACCGGGATCCCGGCGCGTTGCAGGTAGCGGGTGTTGACCGCCAGGCCCCCGACCGCGCCGGGCGCGACCAGTCCGGCGAAGGCGGCGGCGACCTGCGCGGCGACCGAGGTGCGGAACGACAGCCGCTCCTTGACGCAGCCCACGAGGTTCAGCGCGGCGGCGACGTAGGTGCAGGCCGAGGCGACCACCGCGCCGACCACCCAGCCCCAGGCCTGCCAGGTGTCGAGCTTCGGGACCTGGAAGCCGGTGAGCTGGGTGGCCAGCAGATAGAAGGCGATGGCGCCGCCGACCACGCTGAGCACGGTGCGCGGCCGGATCCGTTCCAGGCTGACCGGTTGCAGGTCCGCTTCGGGGTGCAGGGCGATGATCTGCTCGCGGATGGTGCCGACGATGTCGCGGGCGTGTTCGCGTTTCAGGGCTTTGGCGGTCTCCTCGGTGAACAGGATCGGCTGCATCAGCGGCAGCAGCGAGGCGACGGTGTGCGGGCCGAGGGCGGCCACGGCCTGGTCGGTGGCGCGCTCGGCGCCGACCCGCAGCGCCAGGCTGACCAGCAGCTCGGCGCCGTCGAGGCGGCACAGCAGGTCCTCGGCGGCGATCTCGCCGTAGCCGACGCCGGTGAGCCACAGCCGGTCGTCCCGGTCCAGCAGCAGGTGGTCGAGGGTGAGTTCGCGGTGCGCGAGCTGGCGGGCGCGCAGCTGGAGCCACAGCGCCCAGATGGCGTGGTGCAGCTCGTCGGTGAAGGCGCCGGGCGGCAGGCCGGCGACGCCCGCGGCGTCGACGTGGTCGTAGGCGAGCAGCGCGGTGTCCTGGTCGACCTGCCGGGCCGAGCGCAGCGCCGGGGTGCGGATGCCGGCGGCGGCGACGGCCATCGCCATCAGCACCTCGCTCTCGACGCTGCGGCGCAGCGACAGGAAGCTGCGGCGCCGGGCCGGGCCGCGCAGCCGGATCCACTGCCACAGCCGGCTGGGCAGTTCGGCGGCACGCTGGGCCTGGTCCAGCACGGACAGGTCCAGCACCTCCCGCCGGCGGCTCGCGGCGCATTCGACGGCGACCCGGTACCGGCGGGTCCCCTCGCTGCCGGGGTCGAGCACGCGGACCGACCCGGGGTGCGCGCGCAGGCCGTCGCGCCGCAGCTCGTCGAGGACCCTGCCGATCCCGGGCCGGGTGTCGACGGCGCCGCGCGCGCAGATCCACCCGACCGCGACGATCCGTCCGAGCAGCGCCGACAGCAGCACCCCGGTGACCGAGTCCTCGCCGAGCAGCACCACCGCCAGGCCGCTGATGCCGGCGGCGCTGTAGAACAGGGTGCGGAACTGGCTGCGGACGAAGCCGGTCACCGTGACCGCGGCGACGCCGACGGCCAGGTGCACCTGCATCGGCGTCGGGCCGCCGAGCGCCTGCTCCGAACCGGACCAGTGCGAGGTCAGCACGTTGACGCAGATGGCGGCGGCATACGACAGGGCCGCCACCGCGACGGCGTCCACGACCTGCTCGGTTTCGCGCCTGACCACCCGCTCCACCGCGATGGCCGTCGGCAGCGCGATCACCGTGACGAAGGTCAGCACCTGGACCACGGTGAGCAGGAACCGCGGGATCGACGCCGCCCGGTGCGCGATCTCCGGCCGCAGGTCGCACCCCGCGCGATGGCCGACGATGCCGACCACCGCGAGCAGCAGCGCGAGCGCGACGGTCGCGGCGAGGCGGAGGCGGTCGGCGGGGAGGCGGACGCGGCGGGGGTGGGGTGGTGGGGGCGGGGGTTGGGGGTGGGCGGCGGTCGGGTCGGTCGGGGGCGGGGGCGGGCTGGAGGCGGCGAACGCTTCGGTGGCGCCGGC
>JABFXP010000384.1 GCA_013361685.1 Catenulispora sp. | reverse complement strand
AGGCGCGGTCCCACTTCACCCATCCCCAAAAACGCCCTACCCCCGCAACACCGCCCCAGCCCGCACCGCCGCCAACGCAACCGCACTCTCCCGCGCCTGACTAGCCTCCTCAGCAGTCAGCGTCCGATCCGGAGCACGGAACCGCAACGCAAACGCCAGCGACTTACGCCCCTCCCCAATCCGCTCCCCGGTATAGACATCGAACAACCGCACCGACTCCAGCAGCGGCCCAGCACCCTCCCGCAGCGCAGCCTCAACCTCATACTCCGGCACCGCAGCATCGACGACCAACGCCACATCCTGAGTAGCAACCGGCATCGTCGAGATATCCGGCGCCTGCGTCAGCACCTCCTCAGCCGGAATCATCCGATCCAACTCCAGCTCCAACGCAGCAGTACGCGGCGGCAACCCGAGCTCAGCGACCACCCGAGGATGCAACTCCCCAGCATGCCCGACCAACCGCCCATTCACCGCCAGCCGAGCACACCGCCCCGGATGCCAAGGCTCGTGCTGATCCTGCGTAACCTCCAACTCGACCCGGCAAGCGTCAGCAATGATCCGCGCAGCCTGAATCGCATCCTGCCAACCAGCCGGCCGCCCCGCGCCCCACCACCCAGCCGGCTCGCGCAGCCCCGACAGCGCCACCGCGACCCGCCGCGGCTGATGCGGCAGAGCCGCATCCAGCGAAGCCAGCTCCTCATCAGTAGGCCGCCGCTCAACCGTGAGCCGCGGCGCCACCGGAGCAGCATCCTTCTTCGGCCGGAACACCAGCCCCTGCTCGAACAGCGCCAGATCCCCCGTCCCGCGCCCGACATTGCGCCGCAGCGCCGCCAGCAGCCCCGGCAGCAGCGTCGTACGCATCGCCGGCTGCTCCTCGGAGATCGGATTCGCCAGCAACACCGTGCTACGACGCGGATCGTTCGGCGGCAGGCCCAACGCATCCAGGTCCGCCTGCCCCAGGAACGGATAGGCGATGACCTCCGAGTAGCCGGCCGAAGCCAGCGCCGTGCCGACCCGACGACGGATCCGCTGCGCATGGCTTTGGCCGGTACCGGCGCTGGCCTTGGGCAGCGTCGAGGGCAGCCGGTCGAAGCCCTCCAGCCGGATCACCTCCTCGGCCAGGTCGTTCGGGTCCCGCAGGTCCGCCCGCCAGCTCGGCGGCGTGACCACCAGGTCGTCGTCGCCCGACGGCGCCAGGTCGCAGCCGACCTCGCTCAGCCGCTTCTCGACCTCCTCGCGGGTGTAGTCCACCCCCGCGACCCGGCCCGGGTAGGTCCACGCGATCGTGATCGCCGCCGGCCGGCTCACCTGGCCGACCACCGTCACGCCCGGCTCGGCGGTGCCGCCGCCCAGCTCCACCAGCAGGTCCACCACGCGCTGCGCCGACGCGGCGGCCGCGGCCGGGTCCACGCCGCGCTCGAAGCGCTTGGACGCCTCGGAGAACAGCTTGTGGCGCCGCACCGTGCGCGCGATCGACGTCGCCTCGAAGTGCGCGGCCTCCACCAGCACCTCGGTGGAGCCGTCGTGGATCTCGGTGGACGCCCCGCCCATCACCCCGGCCAGGCCGATCGGCCCGGAGTCGTCGGTGATCAGCAGGTCCCCGGCGTCCAGCTGCCGCTTGGCGCCGTCGATGGTCTCCAGCACCTCGCCGGCCCGGGCCCGCCGCACCACGATCGGCCCGGACAGCCGCTGCCGGTCGTAGGTGTGGATCGGCTGGCCCAGCTCCAGCATCACGTAGTTGGCGACGTCGACGATCAGCGAGATCGGCCGCATCCCGGCCATCTGCAGCCGCCGCTGCATCCACAGCGGCGAGGGCGCCTGCCGGTCGATGCCGGTCACCGCCCGCGCCACGAACACGTCGCAGCCCACGACGTCGTCGACCCGCACCGGGTACCCGCCGTCGTTGCCGGCCGGCGTGTCGAGCCCGGCCGGGTCCTGGAACGGCACCTCGAACCCGGTGGCCGCCTCCCGCGCGATCCCGCGCAGCGAGAGCGCGTAGCCGCGGTCCGGGGTGATCTCGAACTCGATGACCTCGTCGTCCAGCCCCAGGTAGGCGATCGCGTCGGCGCCGACCGGCGCATCGGCCGGGAGCACGATGATCCCGTCATGGTCGTCGCCCATGCCGAGCTCGCGCGCCGAGCAGATCATGCCGTTGGAGTCCCGGCCGTAGGTCTTGCGCTCGGCGATCCGGAAGTCGCCGGGCAGGACCGCCCCGGGCAGCGCCACGACCACGTGGTCGCCGACCGCGAAGTTGCGGGCGCCGCACACGATCGACTGCGGCGCGGCGGCCGAGCCCGGGCCGTCGGCGGCCGCGGTGACGACGACCCGGCAGTGCCGGATCGGCTTCTTGAACCCGGTCAGCTCCTCGATCGCCGCGACCTCGCCGACCACCAGCGGCCCGGTCAGGCCCTCGCCGGCCTTCTCGATGGTCTCCAGCTTGCCGCCGCCGGTGTCGGTCAGCTTGTCCGCGACCGCGAAAGCGGTGGTCCCGTCCGGCAGTGCGACGTAGTCCTGCAGCCAGGAGTAGGGGACGCGCATCAGATCTCCATCCCGAACGGGAGCGTGAAGCGCACGTCTCCCTCGATCATGTCCCGCATGTCCTTGACGTTGTTCAAGAACATCAGGCTCCGCTCAAGGCCCATGCCGAAGGCGAACCCGCTGTAGCGCTCGGGGTCCACCCCGCACGCGATCAGCACCCGCGGGTTGACCATGCCGCAGCCGCCCCACTCGATCCAACCCTCGGAGCCGCAGGTGCGGCACGGGTTGTCCGGGTCGCCCACCGAGGCGCCCTTGCACACGAAGCACTGCAGGTCGACCTCGGCCGACGGCTCGGTGAACGGGAAGAAGTGCGGACGCAGCCGGGTGATGACGCCGTCGCCGAACATCGCCGTGGCCCAGTGGTCCAGCGTGCCCTTCAGGTCCCCCATCGTCAGGCCCTCGTCGACCGCCAGGCCCTCGATCTGGCTGAACACCGGGGTGTGGGTGGCGTCGAGCTCGTCGGTGCGGTAGGTGCGGCCCGGGGACACGACGTAGACCGGCGCGCCCTGCGCCAGCAGCGTGCGCGCCTGCACCGGGGAGGTGTGGGTGCGCAGCACCAGGCCGCTGCTCTGCCCTTCCTGCTTGCCGGCCACGAAGAAGGTGTCCTGAAGATCGCGCACCGGATGGTCCGGCGGGAAGTTCAGCGCGTCGAAGTTGTACCACTCCGCCTCGATCTCGGGCCCGTCCACCACCTGGTAGCCCATCGCCACGAAGATGTCCGCGATCCGCTCCTGGATCGTGGTCAGCGGGTGCCGCGCACCGCGCGGGGCGCGGTCCCACGGCAGCGTGACGTCCACGGCCTCCTCGACGAGGACCCGCTCGTCCCGCTCGGTCTCGAGCTGCTCCTGCCGCTGGGCCAGCGCCTGCTTCACGGCGTTCCGGGCCTCGCCGATGCGCTTGCCGGCCTCGGCGCGCGCGGCCGGCGGCAGGGCGCCGATCTCGCGGTTGGCCAGCGCCAGCGGGGCCCGGTCGCCGGCCACGGCGATCTTCACCTGGTGCAGTTCGTCCAGCGTCGTCGCGGACGCGATCGCGGCCAGCGCGTCGGCCCGGTGGCGGGCGACCTCGTCGGGCTTCACCGCCTCGACTTCCACCGGATCGTAGGACTTGTTCGGTGCCGACATGTCGTTGACGTCTCCAAGGGTTATCAGCCCCACGAGCTCAGCAGGGCATCGTCGAGTCTAGAGGGGCCACGGGCCGAACACGGATTCCGCCCGGGCTGTGACACAGCGCGGGCACACGGGATCCGTGCGGAAAAGACGGGAAAGCCCGCGCGTCAGGCCTGGGCAGGCCTACGCGACGGGCAAAGTAAATCGGAAGCGCGCCCCGCCGGAGGCGGCGTTCCCGGCGGCCACCACGCCGCCGTGCGCCTCGACCAGGCCCTTCACGATGGACAGGCCCAGGCCGGTCCCGCCCCGGCGGCCACCCCGCCAGAACCGGGTGAAGACGCGGGTGAGCTGGTCCTCCGGGATCCCGGGACCCTCGTCGCTCACCGCAACCGCCACGCTCGACACACCTTCTGTCAGCTCGCCTGTCAGCAGATCAGTATGGAGACTGGTACGGGACCGGTCGTCCTCGGCCTGAGCCTCGATTGTGACAGTTCCTCCGCCGTGCCGCACCGCGTTTTCCAGAAGATTGGCCAGTACTTGGCGGAGTTTGTCCGGGTCAGCCGACACCGGCGGCAGGCCGCGCGGCACCGCGATCCGGAACGTCTCCTCCGGCACCCCCTGCGCCACACAGGCCCGCACCTGGTCGGTGATCAGCTGGTGCAGGTCCACCGGCACCCGGTGCAGCTCCATCCGGCCGGAGTCCAGCCGGGCGACGTCCAGCAGCTCGGCGATCAGCCGCACCACCCGGTCGGCGTCGGCGTCCACGGTCTGCAGCATCATCCGCCGCTGGTCGTCGGTGAACCGGTCCCAGCGCGCCAGCAGGGTGGCGGTGAAGCCCTTGACGCTGGTCAGCGGGGAGCGCAGCTCGTGGGCGACGGTGGCGATCAGGTCGGACTGCCGGCGCTCGCGGCGGCGGCGCAGCTCGGTGCCGCGCAGCGCCAGCACCAGGCCGGTCACCGGCGTGGAGCGGCCGTCGCGCCGCAGGTAGCGGGCGGTGACCAGGAGTTCGGTGCCGGACTCGGGCTCGTCGGGGACGGCGCCGAGCCACAACGGCACCTCCGGGTGCCCGGTGCGGATGCTCAGACCGCCGTAGGGGTCGGCGAGCGGCCACCAGTCGCGGCCGTCGGCGGTGCGCAGCGGCAGCACCTCGGCGAAGTCCCGGCCCACCGCGTCCTCGGCGCGGATGCCGGTCAGGGCGCCGGCGGCGCGGTTGAAGACCCGCACCACCCCGTCGGCGTCGGCGGCGACGAAGCCGTCCGGGAGGTCGTCGGGCACCAGCAGGCCGTCGAGCGCGCCGGTGAACAGGCGCAGGCCACGGCCCGCCTCACGCGCCCCGACCGATACGGTCACCTGACGCCCCTCCTCACTTGTGCGCCTCGTGCGACCCTTGCCGATGACCGGCCACACTATCGTTTCGCCCCGCCGGATCACCGGCTACCGGTGGCGGACCATTCGCCACGGTGAGACATCCAGACATCCACGGACCGGCGATGGACTCGCGCCGCGACGCTCAGCGCTGCGCCCGGGCAGAGGAATATAAGCACACTGCCGCGGCGGTCGCCAGGTTCAGGCTCTCGGCCCGGCCGTGGATCGGCACCCGCACCGCCTCGTCGGCCAAGGTCAGCAGGGCCTCGGGCAGGCCCCAGGCCTCGTTGCCGAACAGCCACGCGGTGGGCCGGGCCAGGGTGCCGGCGTCGAGTTCGTCGTCGAGGTCGGCCGCGCCGGTGCCGTCGGCGGCCAGGATCCGCAGGCCGGCCGCGCGCAGGGCGGCGACCGCGTCCTGGGCGGTGACCTCGACGGCCACCGGGACGTGGAACAGGCTGCCGGCCGAGGCCCGCACCGCCTTGGGGTTGTAGACGTCCACCGACTCGGCGGTGACCACCACCAGATCGGCGCCGGCGGCGTCGGCGCACCGGATCACGGTGCCGGCGTTGCCGGGGTCGCGCACGTGCGCCAGGATCGCCACCAGTTTCGGGCGGTGCCGCGCCAGGAACTCCGCGAGCGGGACGTCCAGGAAGCGGCAGACGCCGATCAGGCCCTGCGGCGTGACCGTCTCGCTCAGCGAGGCCACCAGCTCCGGGGTGGCCAGGGTGAGCTTCGCGCCCTGCTTGCGGGCGGTGGCCACGATGTCGTCGTGCCGCTCGGCGGCCTCGGCGGTCGCGAACAGCTCGACCAGCACGCCGTCGGCGTCGGCGGCCTCGCGGACCGCCTGGGGCCCCTCTGCCAGGAAAAGCCGTTGCTTGCTTCTATACGACCGCGAGGCGAGCCGCCGGGCCGCCACCGCGCGGGGTGCGCGCTGGTTGGACAGCTCGGGACTCGCCTCGTTCATCGTTCGCGGTGCCGATTCTCTTCAAGGGGGCCTGGAATCAGCCGACCGCTCAGGCCGCGGCCTTGGGCGCGTTGACGTCGGAGGGCAGCGCCTTCTTCGCGACGTCGACCAGGGCGCGGAACGCCTCGGCGTCGTTGACGGCCAGCTCGGCCAGCATCTTGCGGTCGACCTCGACGTTCGCCAGGTGCAGGCCCTGGATGAAGCGGTTGTAGGTCATCCCCTCGGCGCGGGCCGCGGCGTTGATGCGCTGGATCCACAGCCGGCGGAAGTCGCCCTTGCGGTCCTTGCGGTCGCGGTAGGCGTAGACGAGGGAGTGGGTGACCTGCTCCTTCGCCTTGCGGTACAGCCGCGAGCGCTGGCCGCGGTAGCCGGCGGCCTGTTCCAGGACGACCCGGCGCTTCTTCTGGGCGTTCACTGCCCGCTTGACGCGTGCCATTGTTCTATCTCCTGCTCAAAATAACTGGTCGGGGGGCGTTACGACGCGCGGGCGCCTCAGCGGCCGAGCAGCCGCCGGACGCGCTTGACGTCGGACTTGGCGACCTCGACCTCGCCGGTCAGACGGCGGGTCAGCCTCGAGGACTTGTGCTCGAAGTTGTGGCGCATGCCGGTCTGACCGCGCATGATCTTGCCCGAGCCGGTCACCTTGAACCGCTTCTTCGAACCGCTGTGGGTCTTCTGCTTCGGCATGATGCCGTCTCTCCTTCACATGGGGCGGATCCGTGGGGTGTGCCCCTCACGGATCCGCTCTCGCTCAATGCTCCGGGCCGGCCGCCACGCCGCATCAGCGTCTGGCGGCCCCGGCTCGGAGCCCGTCCGGCCTGACCGTGGTCAGGACTGTTCTTCCACCGCGGCCTCGACGGAGGCCTGCTCGACCGACTCAGCCTGCTCGGCCGGCTCGACCGTCTGGTCCTGAGCCTGGTCGGCCTGCGGCGCGTCCGCCTCGGCGGCCGGACCGCCGGCCTTGCGCTGCTCCTTGGCCGCGCGGGCCTCGGCCATCGCCTCGGTCTTCTTCTTGTGCGGCCCGAGCACCATGATCATGTTCCGGCCGTCCTGCTTCGGCGCGAACTCCACGAAGCCGAGCTCGGCCACGTCCTCGGCGAGCTTGCTCAGCAGGCGCCGGCCGAGTTCGGGCCGGGACTGCTCGCGACCGCGGAACATGATGGTGATCTTGACCTTGTCCCCGGCCTTCAGGAACCGCACCACGTGACCCTTCTTGGTCTCGTAGTCGTGCGGG
>JABFXP010000673.1 GCA_013361685.1 Catenulispora sp. | reverse complement strand
GCGCAGATCTCGATCGTCTCCCAGTCGATGACCATGCCGCTGTTCCCGTCGCTGCCCCGCTCCTCGACGTCGCGCCGGATCCGCTCGCGCGCCTCCGGATCCGCCAGCCGCGCCAGCGTCGCGTCCGGACCGCCCTCGGCCGACCAGCTCGGCAGCAGCGCCGCGAGCGTCGTGGAGCCGGGGAGGTAGGGGTAGGTGTCGAGCGAGATGTCGCAGCCTTCGGCGATGGCGGCATCGACGAGCGCCAGCAATTCGGCCGCCCGGCCGGTGTTGACGCCGAAGTTCATGGTCGCGTGCGCCAGGTGCAGCGGGCAGCCGGACCGCCGCGAGATCTCGATCATCTCGGCGTAGCCGTCGAGTGCTCCGGCACCGTAAGAACGCTGATGGGGCGAGTGATAGCCGCCGTGCGCGGCCACCACCTCGCAGAGAGCGACCAGCTCGTCAGTGCCTGCATACATGCCCGGCGTGTACGACAGCCCGCTCGACATGCCGGCCGCGCCTTCCCGCATCCCTTGCGCGACCAGGTCGCGCATCCGGTCCAGCTCGGCTTCGCTGGGCTCCCGGTTGTCCCAGCCCATCGCCAACATCCGCACCGTGCCGTGCGGCACCAGGTAGCACGCGTTCACCGCCATGCCCCGGTCCAACCGGTCCAGGTACTCGCCGACCGTGCGCCAATCCCAGGCGAAGCCCTCGGGGTCGCCGTTCCAGCCGGCGATCTGGCGGCGCAGCGCGGGCAGCGTCGTGTCATCCACGGGCGCATAGGACAAGCCGTCCTGGCCGAGGACTTCGCACGTGATGCCCTGCGTGACGCGCGAGGGATGCTCGCGTTCGACGAGCGTCCGCAGATCGGAATGGGCGTGCATGTCGATGAAGCCCGGCGCCAGGACCAGGCCGTCGGCGTCGATGACGCGGTCCGCCATGCTCTCGGCCGCCCGGCTGCCGGAGTCCGGAGGGCGTGAGCCGGCGGCGCCGTCGAGAGCGGCGATGTCGGAGATGACGCCGTCGGTCACCGTCACGTCCGCTCGGTACCGGTCGGCGCCGGTCCCGTCCACCACCGTCGCGCCCCGGAAAACAAGTCCTGGCATCAGAAAAACGTCCTCACCAGATCGACGACCTTCGGGTCGGCCTGGTCGGCGTCGTCCACGACCGGGATCAGCGTCCACTTGTCGAACGCCGTGCACGGATGAGACAAGCCCAGCCGCAGGACCGCGCCGACCGGCGCCGTATCGCCGGCGTCCCGCAGGTAGGCGTGCTGGTCGTTCAGCTTGGTGATGACACCGGACGCGGCCCCGACGCCGCGTACCAGCTGCGGAACCGGAAACCCTTCGTCGAACGGGAAGTCGCGCTTGCCGCCGTCCAGCAGCGAGAGCTCTGGCTCCGGATGCGAGACCACGCGCGCCCAGCCGTGCATCGCGGCCCGGAACGGCGTCGGGCCGGCGCCGCGCGCGAGCGGCGAGATGCCGTGGTAGAAGCCGTCGTCATGGGCGATGTAGGCGCCCGACCGCAGCACGAGTTCGGCCCCTGACTCGGTCGCCGACGGAGCCAGGATCTCGGTCACCAGATCGAAGTAGGCGCTGCCGCCCGCTGTGACCACCGGATGTTCGGTCTCGTAGGCGGACTCCAGACGGCGATGCAGCGTCGCCAGGTCCTGCAGGTAGCCGCGCACCACGTCCAGAGCCTCGGGCGAGGCGTCATGCGCCACTGAGCCTTCGTACCCTGCGACTCCCGCGAGGCGCAGAGTCGGCGCCGCTCGGACCGCCTCCGCCACGGCTTCCGCCTCGGCGACGCTCCGCGCCCCGGTCCGGCCGCCGACGCCGCCGAGCTCGACCAGCACCTCGACCGGCCGATCGGTCTCCGGATCCGGTCCGGAACCGACGCCGGCGGCCTGGAGCGCGGCGTCCATCAGCGCGACGGTCTCCACCGAGTCGGCCCACGCCGCGAACGCGAAGTCCGGGTCGGCCGCCAGCTCACCGGCGATCCACGCCAGCCCCGCCGGATCCACCAGCGTGTTGGCGAGCAGCAGCCGCTGCACGCCGAATGCCCGCGCCACGTGCAACTGCGGCAGGTTCGCCAGCGTGATCCCGACCGCGTCGGCGTCCAACTGCGCCTGCCACAACGCCGGCGCCATGGTGGTCTTGCCGTGCGGGGCGAGCGTCACCCCGGCCTCCTTGCACCAAGCGGCCATGGTGCGCAGGTTGTGGTCCAGCGCTCCGGCGTCGAGGGTGAGCAGCGGGGTGCCGAAATCGGACAGCCGCGGTTCGGAGGCGAGATAGGCCTGCACCGTCCGGCCCCACGCCTGCGGTGGCAGGGCTTTGAATCGCCAGTCCAGCCGTTCGTCGGCCAAGGCGTCGACCCGCGCGCGATCGATGCCCGCCGACCCGGTGCGACTGCCGAACGTCGAGTGGGCCACACGACACCTCCGCTACCTGTGGGATTGCATTATTTGCAACTGTCGTTGCATATGCTGTACTTCGGTTCTAGCATTCGGCCGGAAGGACGGTCAACGACAGCACGGTCAACGACAGCCACGGGCTGGGGGAGCGCGGACAGCGATGCGGGAAGAGAAATCGGCGCCGTGGGCGGTGTGCGTCGGGGAGTCGATGGCGGCGCTGCTGCCCGACGGCCCCGGACCGTTGGAGACCGTCGGCGCGTTCGCGGTGTCGGTCGGCGGAGCGGAGTCGAACGTGGCCTGCGCGCTGAGCGCGCTGGGAGTGCCGAGCGCCTGGGTCAGCCGCGTCGGCGACGACGGGTTCGGGCGACGGCTGACCGGTGAGCTGGCGGCGCGCGGCGTCGACACCTCCGGCGTGCTCGTCGATCCGGTACTGCCGACCGGCCTGTATCTCAAAGAGACTGGCGGCTCGGCCCACGCGGCAGACCTCGGCACCGGTCGCAGCAGGCTTCATTACTACCGACGGGGCTCGGCGGCCTCGGCGATGTCGGCCGCGACACCGGCCGAACCGGAGGTCGCGCGGCTGCTGGCCGGCGCCGGCCTGATCCACCTGACCGGGATCACACCGGCGCTGTCGCAGACCTGCGCCGCGATGGTGTGGGACCTGCTCACCGCACCGCGCGCCGGACGGCTGATCAGCTTCGACCTGAACTGGCGGCCGGCGCTGTGGCGCGACCTCGACACGGCTGTCCTGCGCGAGTTCGTGAACGCCGCCGACATCGCTTTCCTCGGCGCCGATGAAGCCGCGGCGGCCTTCGGAGTGGGGGACCCCCAGGAACTCAGGGCCCTGTTCCCCGGCCCGGCGACGCTCGTGGTGAAAGACGCCGAACGGGTGGTGACCGCGCTGACCGCGGACGGTGCGAGCGTGTCCGAACCGGCGCTCGCGGTCGACGTCGTCGAACCCACCGGCGCCGGCGACGCCTTCGCCGCCGGCTACCTGGCCGGCGTCTGGAACGGGTTCGACCAGCGCCGCCGCCTGCGCCTCGGACATCTCACCGCCGCGTCGGCGCTCGTCGCGCACGGCGACGTCGGCGAGCACGGCAAGCTCGGCGGCCTCAGCCGGCAGGCCCTGCTCGACGCGTCCGAGGAGCGGTGGCGCGCGGCGCGGATCACGGCGCGCGGCATCGAGATCGGCGACGTGGCAGCGGCTTCGGAAACGGTCCTGGAGACGGCTTCGGAAGCGGCGGACCGGGAGGCGGCGGACCGGGAAGCGGCGCGGACCCCGTGAGCCAGACCGTCACCCGCGCATTGCGCCTGCTCACCGAACTCGGCGACGGCGAACGCTCCTTGGACCAGCTGGCCGACCTGCTGGGCGTCCACAAGACGACCGCGCTGCGCCTGATGCAGTCGCTGGAGGACGAGCGCTTCGTCTACCGCGACGCCGACTACCGCTACCACCTCGGCGCCGGTCTGTTCGCCCTGGCCAGCCTGGCGATGGAGCAGCGCGGGATCCGGGGGATCGCCGCACCGCACCTGGCGGCGCTGAACGCGGCGACCGGGCAGACCGTGCACCTGGCCGCGTATGAAGGCGGCGAAGTCGTGTACATCGACAAGTACGATTCGCGGCACAAGGTGCGCATGTACTCGCGCATCGGGCTGAAGGCCGGGCTGCACAACACGGCGGTGGCGAAGGTGCTGCTCGCCGACCTGCCGCCCGCCGAGCGGCGCCGTGTCGTGTCAGGCATCGAATTCACGCCGCGTACCCCGAACACCATCACCGGTCCGCAGCAGCTGCTCGCGGAGCTCGAAACGGTGGCCGGGCAGGGCTGGGCCGTGGACCACGCCGAGCACGAGACGTTCATCAACTGCGTCGCCGCCCCCGTGCGGGACGCCTCCGGGCGTGCTGTGGCGGCCGTGTCGATCTCGGTGCCGGACGTGGTGGCCTCGTACGAGCGGGTGTTGGAGCTGCTGCCGCAGTTGCTGGAGACGACCCGGGCGATATCGGCGGACGCCGGAGCACCCTGATCAGGCTTCGTACTCTCCTCCTCACCCCGGAACCACCTTCCACCTCAAGAAAGCGGGCATTCTGATGACCTCCACCTCCGCGAAGTCCGAGATCCGGACCGACGGCGCCCCGGCTCCGGCGTGGAGCTTCTCGCAGGGCGTGCGGAAGGGACCGATCCTCCAGGTCTCCGGTCAGGGGCCGCAGGACCCTGCCACCGGCGAGTATCTGTACCGCGGCGACGTGAAGGCGCAGACCACGCGGACGCTGGCGAACGTGAAAGCGATCGTGGAGGCCGGCGGCGGGACGATCGACGACGTCGTGATGTTCCGCGTGTACCTGACCACGCGCGAGCACTTCGCGGCGATGAACGAGGCGTACGCGGAGTTCATCGCCGCGAACATCGCCGAGGACGGCGTGAAGCCGTGCCGCACGACGGTGTTCGTCGAGCTGCCGCAGGAGCCGATGCTGGTCGAGATCGACGCGCAGGCGGTCATCGGCTGAGAGGCTGCCGGTGGTTTCCGGCCCCACCTGCGGTGCTGCTCGCGGGCTTAGTCCCACAGGATGACGCGCCGTGCGCCTGGGGGATGAAGGCCTTCGGAAGTTACATTCGTGGGCTGATTCGGGCGCACCGGGGCGCCTCGTAGCTTCGAGTCATGGCTACTCCACGACGCCGCCTGGCGGCTTCCGCGATCGTTGCCCTGTCCGTCACCACCGGCCTGGTCGCCGCGTCCGGCGCCGCGTACGCCGCGGCGCCGGGGGGCGTCCCGGCCGCGGTGAGCGCGGCCGCGCAGACTTCCACCCAGTTCGGGTTGCCCGCGCCGACCGGTCCGTACGCGGCCGGCGAGGACACGCTGCACCTGACCGACACCAGCCGGCTCGACCCCTGGCGCCCGGATTCCGGCTACCGGCAGCTGGTGGTGTCGATGTTCTACCCCGCGCGGCAGGGGACCGGACAGCCGGCGCCCTACATGACCCTCGGCGAAGCGCAGGGCTTCGTCCAGTACCGGGTGCCGGCGCCCTACAACGTGGTCCCGCAGGACCTCACCTCGATGCAGACCCACGCTTTCACCGGCGCGAAGGCCGCGCCGGGCAAGTTCCCCCTGGTGGTGCTGTCTCCCGGTCTGGAGAACCCGCGGGCCACCCTGACCTCGCTGGCGACCGATCTGGCCAGCCACGGCTTCGTGGTGGCGCTGGTCGGGCACCCCGGCGAGGACAGCGGCGAGCAGTTGGCCGACGGCACCATCACACCGTGCGTCACCTGCGGCGACGGTCCGGGCCTGCCGACGTCGGAGCAGATCACCGACAGCCGGGGCCTGGACGTGAAGTTCCTCCTGGACCAACTGCTCGACGACCACGCCTGGCAGCTGGGCCACCTCATCGACAAGCACGCGGTCGGCATGGCCGGCCACTCGATCGGCGGCGCGGCGGCGTCGATCGCGATGCAGGACGATCCGCGGATCCTGGCCGGGGCGAACATGGACGGCTCCTTCTGGTCGCCGATGCCGCCGAACGGATTGAACGGCCGGCCCTTCCTGCTGCTCGGCCGGTCGGAGGACCACACGGCCGGCGGCAGCGACGGAACCTGGGGCCTGACCTGGGCAGCTCTGGACGGCTATAAGCGGTGGTTCGCCGTCGACGGGGCTTCGCACATGTCCTTCACCGACGTGTCGATCATGGCGCAGGAGGACGGGATACCGTTGCCGGGCTATCCGCTGGACGCGTTCCGGGGCGCGCAGATCACGCGCGCGTATATCGCAGCCTTCTTCGACAAGACGCTGAAGGGGTGTCCCGAGCCGCTGCTCGACGGGAACTCGGCGGCGTATCCGGAAGTCGCGATCCAGCAGTAGGCCGGGGAGCGGTCGGATGCGGTACGTAGCAGAACGCGGATGTGCGTAGAAGTACGTAATCCGTTACCCCTGTTGGGGTTGCGAGGCACGGTGATGTGAAGTGCCGGGGCGGAGGTGGCTACGGTGTGGAGATCCAAGTCCGTCTCCGCCGCGGCCACCCGCCCGATGCGCTTCCTGGAGGACCACGATGGCCGATCCGACTTTGCCCGGTCAGCAGATGCCCATGGCGGGGCCGCCGCCTGGTGGGGCGCCCGGCATGCCGCCTGGTGCGGCGCCCGGTCCGCGTGCGCCGCGTCCGTGGATGGTGGGGCTGGTCGGAGCGGTGGTCGGCGCTCTGGTGGCCGGCGTCCCGTTGCTGCTCGCAGGGGGCGGTGACGGCGGCGGCGGCCTCGGCGCCAGCCACGACGCGTTGTCCGCCCCGAGCGCGGTGGGCGCCTACAGTCTGATGATCAAGAACCCCAAGGTCGACGCGAACACGATCAAGCGGGTCACCAGCACCGAGACGGTGAGCACCAAGAACCTCTCGGATGCCTACGGCGGCGCGACCGCCCTGTTCCGTCAGTACACTGACTCGACGCTGGAGAACGACTTCTCGCTGGCGGTGGTGCGAGCCCAGTCGCCGAAGCCGTTCTTCGCGTACGTCGACCCGGCCCAGCTGGGAATGGCCAAACCGGAGCAGGATGTTGAGATGTTCGGCCAGGTCGCCTGCGTGGTGCACTACCAGCCGGTGGCGGCGGGCCAGCAGGAGCAGCCGGACCAGATCCACGTCTCCAGTTGCGAGCGGACGTCGGCGCACCTGACGGTGCGGCTGCTGTTCGGCGGCGGGGACGCGTGGAAATCGCCGGCGGACGCCGCGGCGCTGACGGACAAGGCTTGGTCGCAGTTTTCGTGACGCCTCGCCGGGCAGCGGTGACGCCTCATGAAGGCGGCCGCCGCCCGGCGATGCCCGAAACCGCGAGCAGCGATCGC
>JABFXP010000637.1 GCA_013361685.1 Catenulispora sp. | reverse complement strand
CCGGCCGCGCCGGCGCCGGACCGGCTGGTCAGCACGACGCGCTCGGCGCCGCGGTCGGTGGCCCAGCGGGCGACCAGGCTGCCGATGCCGCCGGTGCCGCCGGTGATCAGGACGCTGCCACCGGGGGTCCACGGCCCGGTCTCGCGCGGCTGCGAGGCCCGGACCAGCCGCCGCGCGACCATCCCGGAGGACCGGACCGCGACCTGGTCCTCCCCGACGCCGGTCGCCGAAGACGCCAGAGACGCCGGAGACGCCGGAGACGCCGGAGACGCCGCAGACCCGGACGCGCCCGAGGCCCCGGACAGCACCGCACAGAAGCGGGCGGCCACCCGCTCGTCCCACTGCTGCGGCAGATCGACGAGACCGCCCCAGCGCTCGGAGTGCTCCAGCGCGACGACCCGGCCCAGGCCCCAGACCTGCGCCTGCACCGGGCTCTCCAGCGCGTCGCCCTGGCCGGTGGCGACGGCGCCGCGCGTGACCGACCACAGCGGCGCGGTGATCCCCGCGTCGCCGAGCGCCTGCACCAGCAGCAGCGTCCCGGCGACGGCTGCGTGGACCGAAGCGCGGTCGCCCAAGGGGGACTCGTCGAGCGCCAGCAGAGACACGATGCCGGCGATCGGAGCTTCTCCGGCTGTGGCAGCGAGCTGCGACAGCCGACGGCCGAGAGTCGTGCGGTCCAGGTCGGAGTGTTCCGTGGTGAGCGTGACGACGTTCGCGCCGCGATCGGTCAGGGCCCGCAGATACTCCTGTGTCGCCGTCTGGAATCCGCTCGGGACGACGGCGAGCCAGGTCCCGGACAGGACCGCCGCGCCGGGGTCGGTGACCGGCACCCACGTGACGCGGTAGCGCCAGTCGGCCACGGCCGAGTCCTCGCGTTCGCGCCGCCGCCACGACGCCAGCGCGGGCAGCAGCTCGGCCAGGCGGTCGTGGTCGATGGCGAGGGTGCCGGCGAGCCGGGACACGTCGCCCTCCTCCACCGCCGCCCAGAAGTCGCTCTCGGCGGCGGTCTCCGCGGTGCCGCCGTGCTGGACGGTGTGCGCACCGCCCTGCGGCCAGAAGCTCTGGTGCTGGAAGGCGTACGTGGGCAGGTCGACGCGCCGGCCCGGGCCCAGGACGGCCGCCCAGTCCACGTCGACGCCCTGCACGTGCGCGCGGCCCAGGGCGGTCGCCACGGTGACCGGCGCCGGGGACTTGGACCGCAGCAGCGGGATGAACGTCGCGCCCCGGTCGGAGGCCACCGCGGCGGTGCCGATCGCGGACAGCGTGCCGTCCGGGCCGATCTCGATGAACACCGTCACGCCGCGTTCGGCGAGCGTGGAGGCCGCGTCGGCGAACCGCACGGGCCGGCGGGCCTGCTCGGTCCAGTAGGACGGGGCGCAGTCGGCCACGACCTGGCCGGTCGCCGCCTGGGCCCAGACGATGCGGGCCGGAGCGTGGTCCAGGCCGGCCGCGACGGCGCCGAGCTCGTCCAGGATCGGGTCCATCAGGACCGAGTGGAAGGCGTGGCTGACGCGCAGCGGGCGCACCCGGCGTCCGCGCTCGCGCCAGAGTTCGGCGAGGCGGTCGACGTCGGCGGCCGCGCCGGAGACGACGGTCGAGCGCGGGCCGTTGACCGCGCCGATGCCGACGCGCTCCACGCCGAGTTCGACCATCGTGTCCAGGACCTCGGCCTCGGTGGCGGCGATGGAGCACATCGCGCCGCCTTCGGGCAGCGACTGCATCAGGCGCGCGCGGTGGGCGACCAGGCGGCAGGCGTCTTCCAGGGACAGCACGCCGGCGGCCCAGGACGCCGCGATCTCGCCGACCGAGTGGCCGGCGACGGCGTCCGGGCGGACCCCGGCGGCGGCGAGCATCTCGACCAGGGCGACCTGGACGGCGAACAGGCCGGTCTGGGCGAAGACGGTCTGGTCGGCGTCCACGTCCTTGGCCCGGCCCAGGACCACGTCCGCGACCGGCAGACCGAGCTCGGCCTCCAGGATCGCCGCGACGCGGTCGAAGGTCTGCGCGAACACCGGCGAGGCGGCGTAGAGGCTGCGGCCCATGCCGGCGCGCTGCGCGCCCTGGCCCGCGAAGACGAAGCCGACGCGCGGCATCCCGCGCACGACGCCGGTCACGACCGTCGAAGAGGTCTGTTTCGTCGCGACGGCGGCCAGTCCGGCGGTCAGCTCCTCGCGGCTGCGGCCGACCACCACGGCCCGGTGGTCGAACCGGGCCCGGGTCGTCACCAGCGACCAGGCGACGTCGGCGGTTCCGAGCTCCCGGTGTGCGAGCACGTGCTCGCGCAGGCGGCCGGCCTGCCCGGCTAGGCCTTCGACGCCGCGGCCGGAGACGATCCAGGCGGACAGGTCGGAACCGGCCAGGATCGGGGCGGCGGCACCGGCCGGCCGGCGGGTTCGGCCGGCGCCGTCGTCCTCGGCGCCGTCGACTGCCGGACCGCCGGAACCGGCCAGGATCGGAACTTCAGGGGCGAGAGCATCGTCGGCGGCCTCCTCAAGGGCCGGAGCCTCTTCCAGGATCACGTGCGCGTTGGTGCCGCTCAGCCCGAAGGCCGACACCCCCGCGCGGCGCGGGCGCGCGTCGTCGTGCGGCCACGCCAGCGGCTCGTTCAGCAGTCTGACCTCGCCGGCCGTCCAGTCGATGTGCGAGGACGGCGTCTGGGCGTGCAGGGTCGCGGGCAGCAGGTTCTCACGCAGGGCCTGGACCATCTTGATCACACCGGCGATGCCGGCGGCCTGCTGGGTGTGGCCGATGTTGGACTTCACCGAGCCCAGCCACAGCGGCCGGTCGGCCGGCCGGTCCTGGCCGTAGGTGGCCAGCAGCGCCTGGGCTTCGATCGGGTCGCCGAGCGCGGTACCGGTGCCGTGCGCCTCGACGGCGTCCACTTCGGCGGCGACCAGTTGGGCGTTGGCCAGGGCGGCGCGGATGACGCGCTGCTGCGACGGCCCGTTCGGGGCGGTGAGGCCGTTGGACGCGCCGTCCTGGTTCATCGCGCTGCCCTTGACCACCGCGAGCACCGGGTGGCCGAGGCGCTGGGCGTCGGAGAGCCGTTCCAGCAGGATCATGCCCGCGCCTTCGGCGATGCCCATGCCGTCGGCGTCGTCGGAGAACGCCTTGCACCGGCCGTCGGCGGCCAGCGCGCGCTGGCGGGAGAAGCCCACGAACTCGCCGGGGTCGGCCATCACCATCACGCCGCCGGCCAGCGCCATCGTGCTCTCGCCGGTGTGCAGGGACTGGCAGGCCAGATGCAGCGCCACCAGCGAGGAGGAGCACGCGGTGTCGACGGTGACCGCCGGGCCCTCCAGGCCGAGGGTGTAGGAGACGCGGCCGGACAGGACGCTGGCGATGTTGCCGGTGATCAGGTGGCCCTCGGCGCCTTCGACGCCGATGACCTGGCCCGCGTACCCGGACGGCGAGGCGCCCGCGAACACGCCGGTCAGTGTGCCGCGCAGGGTCTCCGGGTCGATGCCGGCGCGTTCCAGCGCCTCCCAGCACACCTCCAGGAGCATCCGCTGCTGCGGGTCCATGGCGATCGCCTCGCGCGGGCTGATCCCGAAGAAGGCGGGGTCGAACTGCGCGGCGCCGTGCAGGAAGCCGCCTTCCTGGACGTAGCTGGTGCCCGGGTTGTCCGGGTCGGGATCGAAGAGCCCTGTCATATCCCAGCCGCGGTCGGTCGGGAAGCCGGAGATCGCGTCGCCGCCGTGCGCCACCAGCTCCCACAGCTGGGCCGGGGAGGCGACGCCGCCGGGGAAGCGGCAGCCCATGCCGATGATGGCGATCGGCTCGTCGGAGGCGGCGGCGCCGATGCCCGCGGTCAGCGCCGGGGCCTGCGCGGCGGGCGCGGCGCCGAGCAGCTGTGTGCCGATCTGGCGGGCCAGCACGATCGCCGAGGGGTAGTCGAACACCACGGTGGACGGCAGGCTCAGCCCGGTCGCGACGTTCAGCCGGTTGCGCAGGTCCACCGCGGTGAGCGAGTCGAAGCCCATGTCGCGGAAGGCTCGGGCGGGATCGACGGCGTCCGCCGAGGCGTGGCCGAGGACCGCCGCGGCGTGCGTGCGGACCAGGTCCACGAGGTGCCGCTCGCGGTCGGCGGGGGGCATCGTCAGCAGCGTGCCGAGCAGGCCCCCGCCCTCGACCGTCTCAGGGGTCGTGGTCGCGGTACCCGGGGCGGCCGCCGCCAGCGCGCGCACCTCCGGCAGCCCTTCGAACAGCGGCCAGTTCCGCATCGCGCGGAACACCGGCGCGAAGCGGGCCCAGTCGACGTCGGCCACCGCGAGGAAGGTCTCGTCGTCGGCGAGCACCTGCTCCAGGGCGGCCAGGGCGCGGTCCGGGGCCAGGAAGTTCATGCCCTGGCGCATCAGCCGGGCCGGGGTCACGACCCCCGGGCCGTCCGGCACGACGGCGCCGGAGACGGTCCACTCCTGCGTGTCCCACACGCCCCAGGCGATCGCGGTCGCGGGCAGGCCGCGGGCGCGGCGGCGCTGCGCGAGCGCGTCGAGGAAGGCGTTGCCGGCGGCGTAGGCGGCGTGCTCGGCGCTGCCCCAGGTCGCCGCGATGGACGAGAACAGCACGAAGTGGTCCAGGTCGAGGTCCCCGGTCAGCTCGTCCAGGACGACCGCGCCGACGCCCTTGGCGCCGAGGGCGACATCGAGGTCGTGCAGGTCGGTGCCGTCGTAGGAGACCATGCGGCCGGCGTTGGCCGCGTGCAGCACCGTCTTCAGCGGCGGACCGCCGGCGGCGGTCCGGGCCAGCAGGGCGGCGACCTCGGACCGGTTCGTCAGGTCGCAGGCCAGGAGGCTGACATCGGTGCCGGCGCCGGCCATCCGCGCGGCCAGCGCGGCCACCGCGTCCGCGGCCCCGCCGCCGGCCACCCAGGGCCCGGAGCGACTGGTCAGCACCACCCGCTCGGCGCCGCGCTCGGCCAGCCAGCGGCCCAGGTACGGGCCGATCTCGCCGGTGGCGCCGGTGACCAGCACGGTGCCGGACGGGGTCCAGGTCCCGGCGTCGGCGCGGCGGGAACGCGCGCGGATCAGGCGCCGGGCCAGGATGCCCGAGGACCGGATCGCCACCTGGTCCTCGGCCAGAGTGCCCAGCGCCGTGCACAGCCGGGCCGCGACCCGGTCGTCCCACTCCAGCGGCAGATCGATCAGCCCGCCCCAGCGGTCGAGGTGTTCGAGTCCTGCGACCCGGCCGAGGCCCCAGACCTGGGCCTGCGCGGCGCCGGCGGGGATCTCGGTCGCAGCGGTGGCGACGGCGCCCCGGGTGATCACCCACAGCGGCGCGACGATCCCGGCGTCGCCGAGCGCCTGCACCAGCAGCAGCGTCCCGGCGGTGCCGGCCGGAACGGCCTCGTGGCCCGGGACCGGCGTCTCGTCGACGGCCAGGAAGGAGATGACGCCGGTGACGCGCGCGGTCTGCGCGGCCTCGGCCAGCCGGGCGGTCAGGGCCGCGCGGTCGAGCTCGTCCGGGGCGACGTCGATCGTCAGGACGCTGACGCCGCGCTCGTTGAGCGCGCCGATCGCGCCCATGATGGCCTCGGCGGCGTCCTCGGTGTGCGGCGCGGCCTGCGGGATCACGGCCAGCCAGGTGCCGGACAGCACGGTGGCGCCGGCGTCGGAGGCCGGAACCCAGGTGACGCGGTACCGCCAGTCGGCGACGGCCGACTCCGCGCGCTCGCGACGGCGCCAGGAAGCCAGCGCGGGCAACAGCTCGGCGAGGCGGTCGTCGTCCACGCTGAGCCGGTCGGCGAGGTCGCGCAGGTCGCCGTCCTCGACGGCGGCCCAGAACGCGGCCTCGGCGGCGCTGCCGGGCTCGGCCGGGGAGGCGGCGGCGCTGCGGGCGCCGGGCATCGCCTCGGCCCAGTAGCGCTGGTGCTGGAAGGCGTAGGTGGGCAGCGCGGTGCGGGTGCCGGGGGCCAGCAGGGTGGTCCAGTCGACGGGGACGCCGTACGCGTGGACCTCGGCGAGCGAGGTGATCAGGCGGGCCGGGCCGCCCTCGTCGCGGCGCAGGGTGCCGGTGACGACGGGGGTGACGGCTCCGAGTTCTTCGAAGGTCGCGGCGATGCCGCCGGTGAGGACGGGATGCGGCGAGACCTCGACGAAGACCTGGTGGCCGCTGTCGGCGAGGACGCGCACGGCGCGGTCGAACTCGACCGGGGAGCGCAGGGAGGCGTACCAGTAGTCGGCGTCGGCTTCGGGCCCGGTGAGCCACTCGCCGCTCATGGCAGAGATCATCGGGATCTGCGTCGCGGTCGGGGTGACGGCGGCGAGGACGCGCTTGATCTCGGTCTCGAGGGCGTCGATCTGCGCGCAGTGGGAGGCGTAGTCGACAGGGATGATGCGGGCCCTGATTTCCTCGGCTTCGGCGGCGGCCTTGATCTCCTGGAGGGCCTCGGGTTCGCCGGACACCACGGTCGCCGACGCGCCGTTGATCGCGGCGACGGATACGCGGTCGCCGAACTCTGCGATGCGCTCGTGAACGGCGGCCACGGGAAGCGCGAGGGAGAGCATGCCGCCCTTGCCCGCCAACGGCTTGAGCGCCTGAGAGCGCAGGGCGACGACGCGGGCGCCGTCTTCGAGGGAGAGGATGCCGGAGACGACGGCGGCCGCGATCTCGCCTTGGGAGTGGCCGACCACCGCGTCGGGGGTGACGCCCGCGGCCTGCCACACGGCGGCGAGCGACACCATCATCGCCCACAGCACCGGCTGGACTTCGTCGGCGGTCTCGAGCTGCTGGTCCAGGAGATCGTAGAGGGACCAGTCGACGAACGGCGCCAACGCCTCGGCGCATTCGGCGAAGCGGGCGGCGAAGACCGGGGAGGTCGCGAGGAGCTCGCGGCCCATGCCGACCCACTGGCTGCCCTGGCCCGGGAAGACGAAGGCGACGCGGCCCAGCCCGGCCGCCGGGACGGTGCCGGACACGACGCCGTCGGCGGGCTGGCCGGTCGCGATCGCCGCCAGGCCCGCTTGCAGCGCCTCGCGCCCGGAACCTATGACGACGGCGCGGTTCTCGAAGGTGGCGCGGCAGTTCGCCAGGGTCCAGCCGACATCGGCCGGATCCAGCTCCGGCCGGCCGGCGACGAACTCGCGCAGCCGGCCCGCCTGGGCCGCCAGACCGGCGGCGCTGCGCCCGGAGACCAGCCAGGTCCGGACGTCGCCGGCGGCCAGCACCTTGGGCGCGGCGGTCTTCGCGGCGGTCTGCTCGGTGGTCTGCGCGGTGG
>JABFXP010000098.1 GCA_013361685.1 Catenulispora sp. | reverse complement strand
ACGCCAATGCCGATGCCGACGCGAACGCCGACCAACCCGCACCGATCCCGTCGCCGACACCAGCCGCACCACCGGCGCCGTTGCCGAAACCCGCGCACCTGCCCGCCGATCTGCCGGACTTCACCGGCCGCGAGGACCACGTCCGCGACCTGTGCGCCCTGCTGACGGGCAGCGCCACCGGTAACGACAACACACCGCGTCCCCTGACCGTCTGCACCATCACCGGCATGGGCGGCGCGGGCAAGACCGCCCTCGCCGTCCACGTCGCGCATCGGGTGAAGACCTCCTTCCCGGACGGTCAGCTCTACATCAACCTCCGTGGCCGCGATCCGTCGCCCCGCTCCCCCGACGAGATCCTGCGCGGCTTCCTGCACGACCTCGACGTCCCGGACCAGTCGATCCCGGTCGACACCGAGGCCAAGGCCGCCCGGTTCCGCTCGCTGACGGCCGGCCGGCGGCTGCTCGTCGTGCTCGACAACGCCCGCGACGCCGCGCAGGTCCGGCCGCTCCTGCCGGGCACGGGCAGCTGCGCGGTGCTGGTGACCAGCCGGCACAAGCTGTCCGGGCTCGACGGCGCCGCGCATTTCGACCTGGACGGCTTGGACCCGGACGAGGCCCGCGCCCTGTTCGGCCGCATCATCGGGCCGCGGCGCGCCGCCGCCGAACCGGAGGCGGCCGAGGCCGTGCTCCGCTGCTGCGCCGGCCTCCCGCTCGCGGTCCGCATCGCCGGGGCCCGGCTCGCCGGCCGCGGTGGCTGGCCGGTGGCCGCGCTGGCCGACCGGCTCGCCGACGAGCGCCGCCGGCTGGACGAGTTGCGGCTCGCGGACGTCGCGGTGCGGGGTTGTTTCCAGGTCAGCTATGCCGGTCTGGAGGCCTCAACGGCGAATCACGCACTGGACGCCTACGCCGTGCCGCTCGTGCGGGATCCCGCGCGCGCCCTGCGCCTCCTGGGATTGTGCGGAGCGTCGGAGATCAGTCTGCCGGCCGCCGCGGCGCTGTTCGGCGATCAGCTCGACGCCGCCGAATCAGACCTCGAAGCCTTGGTCGAGGCCTGTCTGCTGGACAACCCGCGGCCTGACCGCTACCGCCTGCACGATCTGCTGCGGGTCTACGCCGCCGAGCGTTCGGCGCAGGAGCCTGAGGACGAGCGGGTCGCGGCTGTGCGGCGTTTGGCGAGCTGGACGCTGGCGACCCTGGCGGCCGCCGACGCCGTCATGTTCCCCAACACTCGCCGGCCCCAGCTGCCCGCGCTCGACCCCGACCACCCCGCTGTGACGTTCCCGACGCGCGAAGCCGCTCAGGCCTGGTGCGATCAGGAGGCCCCGGCCCTGGCGACCACGGCGGCGACGGCGGCCGCGCACGGCCTGCACGCCCTGGCCTGGCTGATCCCCGCCTACGCGATGGGCTACTTCCGGCAGAGCTGCCGTTATCCGGAATGGTCGGCGCTCAACGCCACCGGACTGGCCAGTGCCCGGGTCCTCGGCGATCCCGAGGCTGAGGCGCGGCTGCTCTCCGCGCAGAGCTCGCTGCATTTGCAGACCGGCGGCAGCCGGGAGGCCGAGGACTGCATCCGCGCCGCCCTGGCCATCCGGCGTGCGATGCGCGACGAGGTGGGCGAGTTGGCGCAGCTCAACAATCTGGGGATCGCCTACGAGCGGCAGGGACGCGACGAGGAAGCGCGCGCCCTTTATGCGGAGGTCTTGGCGCTGGCTCGCAAGCTGGGGCGCAAACCGGCGGAGGCCAACTGTCTCAACAATCTGGGGACGGTCGAGGACCGGCTCGGCGACTACGAGGCGGCCTTGGCCTACCTGGCCGAGTGCCGGAACCTGTGGCGCGAGCTCGGCGACCTCGACGGCGACGCGGTGGCGCTGGCCAACATCGGCGCGGTCCACCTGCACCGCGGCGACTTCCCGGCGGCGCTGGCGTGTCTGGCCGAAGCGCTGCCGGTGGCGCGGTCGTTCGGCAACCGCATCGGGGAGGCGGAGATCCACACCGACCAGGGCCGGGCTCTGGCCGCGCTGGGCCGGTACGGCGAGGCGCGCGCGAGCCTGGCGCGGGCCGTCCAGCTCTGGTCCGATCTGGACGACCCGCGGTGGGTGGAGACGACCGCCGAACTCGCGGCGATCGAGGCCCGCTGAGCGGCGTACCCCCGTCGGCGCACCCCCGCCCCACGGGGGTGCCCCTGTCGACACCGATCAGCGTCGGTCGTCGCGAACCTTCCGCGCCGCTCCCGACGGGCCGACGGCACGATCATGGACGGTGGCGGCAACAGGGTGGTATCCGCTCGGCAACAGGTGCCGGGAGGTGCTCGGCGACAGGAGCCGGGGCGTGCTCAGCCGAACGCCCCGGGGTCGATGCCCGTGGTCTCGCTGTAGCGCAGCGGCGAGGATTCCAGCTGCCGGCGGTACCGGGCGGCGGAGGCCTCGTCGAAGCTGTCGAGCCAGCCGTCCGCGTCCTCGACGGTGCGCCGCGCCTGCTCGGTGCGGCCCTGTCCGAACTGGGACCGCGCCAGACCGTGCAGGGCCTCCACCAGCCGGTAGGAGTCGCCCATGTCCCGGAAGCTGGAGGCGGCCTCGGTGAAGCACGCTTCGGCTTCCTTGAACTGGTCCAGGACCAGGTAGGTGAAGCCGAGGTTCCGCTCGGTCACGCTGATGAAGGAGGGATCCCCGGTCGAGCGGGCCAGGGCCAGCGACTCCAGCACGCAGTCCAGGGCGTCCTTGGAGCGCCGCAGCGAGTGCAGGCAGATGGCCACGTTGTTCAGGATCCGCATGGTGAGCCGGTGGTCGTCCAGCGCGCGGGCGATGGCGAGCGCCTCCTCGGCCACGTCCAGGCTGGATTCGGGGTTGTCGCTGATGGTGAGGGCGACGGCCAGGAACACCATGGCGTTGGCCAGGCCCGGCCGGCTGCCGGTGCGGCGGTGCAGTTCCACCGCCTTGGTCAGGTGGATGAGGGCGTCGGTGTTGTACATGTCGGTCTCGGCCGCGCCGAGCGCGGTCAGGGCCGTGGCCTCGTCGGCGATGTCGCCGACGGCGCGGGCGCTGGCCAGGGCCAGCCGCTGGATGCGGATGATGGTCGGGTACAGCGCCTCGAAGCGCAGGTACTGGGTCAGCGCGGCGGCGATCCGGCAGCACAGCATGTGGTGGCCGGCTTCGTGGGCCACTTCCAGGACGGCGACCAGGTTCGGCAGTTCGGCGCCGAGCCAGGCGGTCGCGTCGGCGGCGGTGGCGAACTCCGGGCGGTTGCCGGTGTGCAGTCCGGGCGGCAGCTCGGCGCGGACGGTGGCCGGGCTCAGGGTTCTGCTGGCCGCGTCGGCCGCCACCAGGTACCAGGACAGCAGCCGGTAGCGGGCCGCCTGGTGTTCGGCGGCGGGCTCGTCGTCGGCGAGTTTGCGGCGGGCGAAGGCGCGCAGCAGGTCGTGCAGTTCGTAGCGGCCCGGGCTCTTCTGCTGCACGAGGTATTCGTCGGTGAGCTGCTCCAGCAGCTGCCAGGCCTGGTCGGGCTCGACGCCGGCCAGTGCGGCCACCGACTCGATCGGCATGTCCCGGCCGGGGTGCGCGGCCAGCAGCCGGAACAGCCGGCGCAGCGCCGGGTCCAGGCCGGCGTAGGAGACGTCGAACACCGGCCACGGGGAGCCGGTGCCGCGGCCGAAGGCGTCGGTCTGGCCCGAGCGCAGCTGGCATTCCAGGTCGGCCAGCCGCCAGGCCGGGCGGGAGCGCAGCCGGGCGGCCATGATCGCCACCGCCAGCGGCAGGCCCGCGCACATCTGCAGGATCACCGCGGCCGACTCCGGCTCGGCGGCGACCCGCTCGGCGCCGGCGATGGTGCCCAGCAGCCGCAGCGCGTCGGCGTCGCTGAAGACGTCCAGGACCACCAGCGAGGCGCTGTCCAGCCCGGTCAGCCGGCGCCGGCTGGTGATCAGCACCAGGGCGCCGGGGTCGGCCGGGATCAGCTGCCGGACCTGTTCCTCGCTGGCGACGTTGTCCAGCAGCACCAGCGCCTGGCGGCCGTAGAGCCGGTCGCGGAACATCGCGGCGCGCTCCTCGGCCGAGTCCGGGATCTCCCGGGCCGGCACGGCCAGCTGGCGCAGGAAGGTGCCCAGCACCTCGGCCGGGTCGGCGGGGCTGCGCTCGGGGTCGAAGCCGCGCAGGTTCGCGTACAGCTGCACGTCGGCGTAGCGGCCGGCGCGGACCAGTTCGTGCGCGACATGGATGGCCAGCTGGGTCTTGCCCACGCCGGCCATGCCCTCGATCGCGGAGATGACCACGGTGTGCTCGGCGCGCGCGGCGTCCTCGACCGCGGCGAGCAGGGTGGCGAGCTCGCGGTCGCGGCCGGTGAAGGTGGCCAGGTCGGCGGGCAGCTGCCGCAGCACCCCGCCGGGGTCGACCTTGCTGACGCGCTGGGTGCGCAGGTAGGCCTCGCGCCACCGGGCCACCGCGGCCTCGTCCAGGTCCAGCGCGCGCACGACGGCCACCAGCAGGTCGGCGTTGAGGCGGCGCCGGCTGGTCTTGAACACGTCGACGACGGTGGAGGTCGAGACCTCCTGGGGCGGGCGCATCAAGGGCCCCACCCGCTTGGCGAGCAGGCGGTAGGACGGACTGCCGGCCCAGGCCCGAAGCTCGCCGAGCAACGAGATCAGCTCGTTCAGGTCGGCCGCCCGGGACGGTTCCGGAGCTTCAGGCATCGCCCGCCTCCCCAGACGTTCGCCAGTGCTCGGCGATTATATCGAAGCATCCTGATTCACGCCTCGCCCGGAGCTTCGCGAGGGGTCGCGGGACCGCTCCGGGCCGTCGGCGGTGGTGACCAATACTGTCACGTCAGTAACTCAATGGTGGCGATCTGTCCAGACGTTGAGCTTAGCGCGATCGATCAGTCGCGCTCGGAATCCTCCTGCGGACGCCACATGGCATGCTCACGGCGCGCCCACGCCCGGGAGACGTAGCCGGTCTTCATGCCGCGGCGGGCCTCGGGGTCCTGGTAGGCCTTGCGCATGTGGCCCACCAGCACGATCGCGATGCCGTAGGCGAGCAGGTCGTGCACGAAGATCGCGCTGGTCCGGTTGATCGAGGGCAGCAGGCCCATGAACCACATGAGCAGGCCGGTGAACATCATCACCAGCACCGCGCCGGCGATCCAGCCCGCGTAGAGCTTCTGTCCGGCGTTGAACTTGCCGGCCGGCCGGTCCGCCGGCTCGGTGCGGCGCCGGCGGGCCGACGCCAGCCAGCGGCGGTCGTAGGGCGCGAAGCGGTTCAGGCGGCGCAGGTCGGCGCGGAACGCCGGGGAGAGCAGGCCCAGGAGCACCGGGGCGGGCAGCAGGATGCCGGACCACTCGTGGACGAAGACCATGAGCTGGCGGCGGCCGACGAGCTGCGCCAGCGGGCCGATGTAGAGGCAGGCCGCGGTGAGGCCGCACAGCAGCATCAGGATGCCGGTGCTGCGGTGGACCATGCGCTCGGCGGTGGTGAAGCGGCGCACCGAGCGGCGTTCCGGCCAGCGCTGCGGCCGCCAGTCAGACCCCTGCGACGGGTCCGGATCCCCCGGCCTGCTTGTCGGCGCCGTCGAGCCAGCCGTCGATGTCATACCCGCGTTCCTCCCAGTAGCCGGGGACGACCCGGTCGGTGACCGTTATGCCGGAGAGCCATTTGGCCGATTTGTAGAAGTACATGGGCGCGGCGTAGAGCCGCACCGGGCCGCCGTGCTCGTGGGTGATCGGCGCGTCCTGCATCCGCAGCGCCACGAGCATGTCGGCGCGGCGGGCCTGCTCCAGCGTGAGGTTCTCGGTGTAGGCGCCGTCGAAACTGGTGAACTGAAGGGCTTTGCCGGCCGCCGCGACCCCGGCGTCGTCCAGCAGGTCCGACAGCTTCACGCCCTCGAACGGCGTGTTCTCCACCCGCCAGCCGTCGGTGCACTGCACGTCGTGCACGATCCGGGTCTGCGGCAGGGCGCGCAGGTCCGCGAGGGTGTAGGTCTTCACCTTGTCGACCAGGCCGTCGATCCGCAGCTCGTAGTTCGTGTCGTTCTTGCGCGGCACCGAGCCGACGATGCTGTAGTAGCGGAACCCGCCCGGGTTCGGCAGCAGGCCGGTCAGGCCGGTCGGATCCGCCTGCGAGGCCTTGGCCAGCACCTTCTCCCACCCGGCCTGCAAGTACGGCGCCGCGGCCAGTCCCGCCGCGCCGGCCCCGAGGACGCCCAGCAGCGTCCGGCGGGCGATCGGGGCGCCGGGGCCGCCGTCCGGCGTGTTCTCGGGTTCTGCCTGCTCGGTCATGTCCGCTCCTTCCATCGCGGACTCCACTGTCACCCGGGGCCCGGCCGCGTCACATCAGTCATGTGACGCGAAGCCGCCCGGCGGGATCGCTCGTGCAGGCCAGCGGGACGCGCTAACCTCAACGCACGTCAGCCGGCGAGGCCGCCGAGGGCGGCCGGGGGATCCCGGGTGACGTGACTCGACGGGGTGGGGAGCCGATGCGCGAGGACGGGACACAGCACGGCCGGCGGCACGCCGCCCAGGCGGCGACGGCGATCACGGCCGCCGCGATCGGCGTGGCGGTGATCGCCGGCTGCGCGAGCCGGGGCAGCGGGCTCGCGGCACGGTCGGACAAGTCGGCCGACGGCGCGATCCAGTTCGCCGCCGCCCGGATGCAGACCGCGAAAAGCGTGCACGTCCACGCCCTGCTGTCCGGCGCCACCGACACCGAGACCGGCACGATCGACGGATCGGTGGTCCTGGCACCGACCCTCGAGGGCGACCTGACCCTGAAGCTCGCCGCCGACCCACCGATCGCGCCGAGCCACATCATCTATGACGGCAAGACCGTCTACACCTCGTTCCCGCAGGGCTACCACGTCACGTCGAAGAGCAAGCCGAAGGCCGCGTGGTTCGCCGCGGACACCGGGAATCCCAATGCGAGCGACTCAGCCGTCCTCAAGGAGCTGAAGGAGGATCCGGCCGCGCTCGTCAAAGCGGCATTGGCCAAGGGCAAGTTCACCCAGGCCGGTTCGGACGACGCCGACGGCATCGCCGCCACGCGCTTCACCGGCGACGTCACCGGCAAACCCGCCGGGCACGTCGACGTCTGGCTCGACGCCGCGGGCCTGCCGGTCAAGCTCGTCTTCCAGTCCACGGGGAACGGCGAGAAAGGCCGCGCCGAGATCCACTTCAGCGACTGGGGCAAGCCCGTCACGATCACCGCACCGCCGGCCGAGGAGGTCCTCACCTCGAACGACCAGGCCGACTTCGCGATCTCAGGTCAGCAGTTCAAGGTCTCCAGCGACCC
>JABFXP010000857.1 GCA_013361685.1 Catenulispora sp. | reverse complement strand
GACCGCCAGCGCGGCGAAGACCCCCGACCACCTCTCCGGCGGCCCGGGGGTCTGAGCCGGCTTCGGCGGCGACCCCCGACCACCTCTCCGGCGGCCCGGGGGTCTTCGCCGGCCCCGGCGACGTCACGTCAGATATGCCGGCGCGACTGCACCACGCGGAACCGGTTCGCCACATAAGCCAGATCCGACAGCGCCGAGTTCGCCGCCGGGTTCGCCCCGGTCGCGTGGAAGTCGGAGAACGCCGCGCTCTGGTTCACATACACCCCGCCGGTCAGGTTCACCGACAGGTTCACGCCCGCGTCCAGCGCCGCGTCCTCGGTCTTCGCGATCACATCGTCGTCGGTGGAGTACACCGAGGCGGTGATGGCGCCGTGTTCGCTGACGGTCTTGCGGAAGGTCTCGATCGCGGCGTCGGTGCTGTCGGCGGCGATCAGGAAGCTGATCGGGCCGAACCACTCGCCGGTGTAGACGGCGGTGTCGGCGGCGTCGATGGCGGCGATCAGCGGGGTGCGGACCTGCGCGTCGGGGTACTCGGGGTTGGCGACGGTGCGGGAGGCCAGGACCGTCTTGCCCACCGATTCGGCCTGCTTCAGGCGTTCGCTCACGCCGGCGTTGCACACCGCGCCGAGCAGGGCGTTGGCGCGGGCGTCGTCGCCGAGCAGCTTCTCCACGGCGCCGGCCAGGTCGGAGGCGAAGTCGTCGAAGGACTTGTGCTCGCCGGCGACCGTGATGCCGTCGCGGGGGACGAAGATGTTCTGGGGGGTGGTGCACATCTGGCCGCTGTAGAGCGAGAAGGAGAAGGCCAGGTTGCCCAGCATGCCCTTGTAGTCGTCCGCGACCGAGTCGACGATGACCGTGTTGATGCCGGCCTTCTCGGTGTAGACCACGGCCTGCGGGGCGTTGCGCTCCAGCCACTGGCCGAACTCCGTGGAGCCGGTGTAGTCGATGACGCGGACCTCCGGGCGGGTGGCCAGCACCTTGGCCAGGCCCTCGCCCGGCTTCTCCACCGCCAGCGCCACCAGGTTCGGGTCGAAGCCGGCCTCGGCCAGGGTGTCGCGCAGCACCGCCACGGTGATGGCCAGCGGGAGGATCGCGTTCGGGTGCGGTTTGACGACGACCGCGTTGCCGGTGGCCAGGGACGCGAACAGGCCCGGGTAGCTGTTCCAGGTCGGGAAGGTGTTGCAGCCGATGACCAGGCCGATGCCGCGCGGGACGGCGGTGAACTTCTTCGCCATCTTCAGCGCCGGCTTGGGGCCCTGCGGCTTCTCCCACTCGGCGGCGGCGACCTGGGCGGTCTGTGCGGCGTAGGCGTAGGCCACCGCCTCCAGCCCGCGGTCCTGGGCGTGCGGGCCGCCGGCCTGGAACGCCATGCCGAAGGCCTGGCCGGAGGTGTGGTGCACGGCGTGCGCGATCTCGTTGGTGCGGGCGTTGAGCCGGGCCAGCGCCTCGATGAGCACGGTGGCGCGGGCGTCCGGGCCGGCGTCGCGCCACTGCGGCATCGCCGCCTGCATCGCCGGCAGCAGCACGTCCAGGTCCGGGTGCGGGTAGGTGACGCCGAGGTCGAGGCCGTAGGGCGACTTCTCCGCGCCCACCAGCTCGTCGGTGCCCGGCTGCGTCAGCGGGAACGGGCCGCCGAGGTAGCCGTCGTACGCCGCCTTGCCGTCGGCGGCGGCCTGCTCGCCGTACGCCTTCGGCATCTCCGGATAAGGCGTCCAGAACGCCCGCTCGCGGATCGCCTGCAGAGCCCGGTCAAGGGTCTCGCGGTGGCGGACGGTGAACTGCTCGGCCGTGGCGGTCATCGACGACTCCCGGGATGCTGGTGTGGCGGCCCTGACGGGATCTACAGTAAACCGAACGGTCGGTCGGTTCCAGAGCGACACCGCCTGGACACCTCCGGCCGCGAAAGGAGCGAGGCGTCGATGGCGGGGAGCAGGGCGAACGAGGGGAACGGGGCGAGCGGTTCACTCGTCGGAGTGATCGGCGGCGGCACGATGGGAGCCGGCATCGCCCAGCTGGCCGTCCAGGCCGGGCACACCGTCGCGGTCTACGACGCCCTCGAAGGGGCGGCGGCGCGCGCGGTGGAGGGGATCGGCAAGCGGCTGGACTCGCTGGCCGCCAAGGGCAAGATCGACCCAGAGGAGTCCGAGGCGGCGAAGCGCCGGCTGAGTGCGGTCGGTTCGCTGACCGCGCTGAAGGACGCCGTGCTGGTCGTCGAGGCGGTGATCGAAGACCTCGGCGTCAAGCAGCGGCTGTTCGCCGAACTGGAGGACGTCGTCTCCGCCGAGTGCGGCCTGGCCACCAACACCTCCTCGCTGTCCATCAGCGCGATCGCCGGCGGCCTGCGCGCCCCGGAGCGGCTGGTCGGCATGCACTTCTTCAACCCGGCGCCGCTGATGCCGCTGGTGGAGATCATCGACGGCCTGGCCACCGACCCCGCCCGCCGCGACGCCGTGCGCGACTACGCCCGGGCGTGGGGCAAGACCACGGTGACCTGCCGCTCCACCCCGGGCTTCATCGTCAACCGCGTCGCCCGGCCCTACTACGCCGAAGCGCTGCGCGCGTACGAGGAGCAGGCCGCGGACTTCGCGACCCTCGACGCGGTCCTGCGCGAGAGCGGCGGCTTCAAGATGGGGCCGTTCGAGCTGATGGACATGATCGGCCTGGACGTGAACCTCGCCGTCTCGACCTCCGTGTGGGAGGCGACCGGTTACGACCCCCGCTACACCCCGGCCTGGACGCAGAAGGAACACGTCGCGGCCAAACGCCTGGGACGCAAGACCGGCCGCGGGTTCTACGACTACGGCGAGAACGCGGCCAAGCCCGTCGCCGCTTATGAGGAACCGCGCGAACCGGACGAGTCCATGAAGGTGCGGCCCGGCGCGTTCAAGCTGGGCGATCTGTCCGGACTCGTCCACGACGTGCGCCCGGGCAACTTCCTGCTCTCCCGGTGCTTCGGCCGGACCGCGACGTCCTACGGCGACGGCCGGATCCTGGTCGACCTGATCCTGGACCCGGAGGGCGCCGAGACCGTCGCCCTGGCGCCGGCCGAGGACGCGCCGGAAAGCGGGGTGGAGATGGCGGTCGCGTATCTGCAAAGCCTGGGCAAGAAGGTCGTCCTGCTCGAAGACGTCCCGGGCATGCTCGTCACCCGCACCGTGGCCCGGCTGGTGAACGAGGCGGTGGACGCCCTGTACCGGGGCGACGCGCACGAGGACGACATCGACACCGCGATGAAGCTCGGCGTCAACTACCCCCGCGGTCCGGTGGAGTGGGGTGTTGATCTAGGCTTCGTGTACATCCTCGAAGTCCTCGACAACCTCGAGGGCGTCTACCGCGACGGCCGCTACCGCGCGTCGCCGCTGCTGCGTCAGCTCGCGCTCGCCGAGGCGCTCGAGGGATCGTCGCCGCGGGACCGTCCGGATTCGGCGCTCATCCAGGCCGTCATGGAGCGGGTCAACCGCGAAGTGGCCGAGGCCCGGGCGTCCGCGGCCACGGTGTTCAACAGCCTCGGGCTGGTGGGCGTCGTCCCCGACTTCCTCGCGGAGTCCGCGGACGACACCGCCTCCTGCGCCGAATCCCCGCGGCCCGCCCCGGCCGCCGGATCTGCGCAGCCCGCCCCGGCCGGCGAACCCCGGCAGCCCGCCCCTGCTTCCGAACCCCCGCAGCAGCCCTCCCCCGGCCCCGCTCAGCCCAGCAAGGACGCATCATGACCGACGCCTACCTCGTCACCGGCACCCGCACCCCCTTCGGCCGCTACGGCGGCGCCCTGTCCGCCGTCCGCCCCGACGACCTCGCCGCGCACGTGATCCGCGAACTGCTGGCCGGCGTCCCGCAGGTGCCGGGCGCGGCGGTGGAGGAGGTGTTCTTCGGCGACGCCAACCAGGCCGGCGAGGACAACCGCGACGTGGCCCGGATGGCGCTACTGCTCGCCGGGCTGCCGGTGAGCGTGCCCGGCGTCACCGTGAACCGGCTGTGCGGATCGGGACTGGAGGCGCTGGTGCAGGCCGCCCGGCAGGTGCGGCTCGGCGAGGCGGACGTCGTCGTCGCCGGCGGCGTGGAGTCGATGTCCAGGGCGCCGTTCGTCATGGGCAAGGCCGCCACCGCGTTCGCCCGCAGCGCCGACGTCCACGACACCACGATCGGCTGGCGCTTCGTCAATCCCCTGATGAAGAAGCAGTACGGGATCGACTCGATGCCCGAGACCGCGGAGAACGTGGCCGAGGACTTCCACATCGGGCGGCAGGACCAGGACGCGTTCGCGGTCCGCTCGCAGGAGCGCGCGCTGCGGGCCCAGGAGAACGGCCGCCTGGCCAAGGAGATCACCCCGGTCACCATCCCGCAGCGCAAGGCCGACCCGGTCGTCGTGGACCGGGACGAGCACCCGCGCCGTACCTCCATGGAGGCCCTGGCCAAGCTCGGCACCCCGTTCCGCGAGGGCGGCACCGTCACCGCCGGCAACGCCTCCGGCGTCAACGACGGCGCGGTGGCGCTGCTCGTCGCCTCCGGCGAGGCGGTGGACCGTTACGGCCTCACCCCGCTGGCCAAGGTCGTCACCTCGCACACCGCCGGCGTCGAACCGCGCGTCATGGGCATCGGCCCGGTGCCGGCCACCCGCGGCCTGCTGGAGCGCGCCAAGCTCGGCATCGGCGACATCGACGTCGTCGAGCTCAACGAGGCCTTCGCCGCGCAGTCGCTGGCCTGCCTGCGCGAGCTCGGGCTGCCCGACGACGCCGAGCACGTCAACCCCAACGGCGGCGCCATCGCGCTGGGCCACCCGCTCGGCGCCTCCGGCGCGCGGCTGGCCCTGACCGCGGCGCTGGAGCTCACCGAGCGCCAGGCCCGGTACGCCGTCGCCACGATGTGCATCGGCGTCGGGCAGGGCATCGCGGTGCTGTTGGAGCGTGCGGTGTGAGTGCGTTACCAGGCGCCGGCCAAGCGCAGAGTCCTGAGAAACGAGAGGGTTTCACGAAGCCGCGGGGCTTTGAGAGGGCACCGTTCCGGCCGAACGAGTTGGACGCCGCCGAGCGTTGCTCCGTGGACGAACTCAGGGCTCTGCAAGTCGAGCGGATGGCCTGGACGCTGCGGCACGCGTACGCGAACGTGCCGCACTACCGGGCGGCGTTCGACCGGGCGGCGGTGAAGCCGGACGACTTCAAGACCCTGGACGACCTCAAGCACTTCCCCTTCACCACCAAGAACGACCTGCGCGACAACTACCCCTTCGGCATGTTCGCCGTCCCGCGCGAGCAGATCGCGCGGATCCACGCCTCGTCCGGCACCACGGGCAAGGCCACCATCGTCGGCTATTCCGCCTCCGACCTCGAGCACTGGGCCGCGGTCGCCGCCCGCTCGCTGCGCGCCGCCGGGGTCCGCCCCGGCGACCGCGTCCACGTCGCCTACGGCTACGGCCTGTTCACCGGCGGCCTCGGCGTCCACTACGGCGCCGAGGCGCTGGGCTGCACCGTGATCCCGGTCTCCGGCGGCATGACGGCGCGGCAGGTGCAGCTGATCCAGGACCTCGAACCCGACGCCGTCTGCGTCACGCCGTCCTACCTGCTGGCCATCCTCGACGAGATGGAGCGCCAGGGCGTCGACCCGCGCGGCACGTCGCTGCGCGTCGCGGTGCTCGGCGCCGAGCCGTGGACCGACGCCATGCGCGCCGAGATCGAGGAGCGGCTCGGGATCCACGCCGTGGACATCTACGGGCTCTCCGAGGTGATGGGGCCCGGCGTCGGCAACGAGGACGTCGCGGAGAAGGACGGCACCTACCTGTGGGAGGACCACTTCTACCCGGAGATCGTCGACCCGGACACCGGCGAGGTGCTGCCCGACGGCGAACGCGGCGAGCTGGTCTTCACCTCGCTGACCAAGCAGGCCATGCCGGTCATCCGCTACCGGACCCGCGACCTGACGCGGCTGATGCCGGGGCTGAGCCGGCCGATGCGGCGCATGGAGCGCATCACCGGGCGCAGCGACGACATGATGATCGTGCGCGGCGTCAACCTCTTCCCCAGCCAGATCGAGGAGGAGTTGCTGACGGTCACCGGGCTCGCGCCGCACTTCCTGTGCGTGCTCACCCGCCCCGGACGGCTCGACGAGCTGTGCGTGCGGGTCGAGGCGCGCGACGGCCGGGTGGACCGGGACGCGGCAGCCGCGCGGTTGGCGTACGGCGTGAAGGAGAAGTTCGGGGTCACGATCACGGTGGACGTGCTCGATCCCGGCGGCCTGGAACGCTCCCAAGGCAAAGCGCAGCGCATCCTGGACATGCGCGCTGCATCCTCATGACTTAGAACAGGAAGCGATGAGCACGGAAACCGCCGCCTCCCGGCGCACCACCTACACCCCCGACTCCCTGCTGGAAGTCGCCGTCGCGGTGTTCAACGAACGCGGCTACGACGGCACGAGCATGGAGGACCTGGCGCGCGCGGCGGGGATCACGAAGTCGTCGATCTACCACCACGTGAAGGGCAAGGAAGAACTGCTCGAACGTGGCGTCAACCGCGCCCTGGACGCACTGAACGGCTCCCTGGACGAGATGGAGGCGCTGCCGGACGCCGGGGAGCTGGACCGGGTCGAGCAGGCGGTGTTCCGCGCGGTGCAGATCCTCGTCGAGGAGCTGCCGTACGTGACGCTGCTGCTGCGCGTGCGCGGCAACACCGAGGCCGAGCGGGCGGCGCAGGACCGGCGGCGGGAGATCGACCGGCGGCTGGCCGGGTTCGTCGAACGGGCGGCCGACGCCGGCGCGCTGCGCGCGGACGTGGATCCGCACCTGGCTTCGCGGCTGGTGTTCGGAATGGTGAACTCGGTGGCGGAGTGGTACCGGCCGCAGCGGGATCTGGCGGCGGACGACGTGGCGGCCGCGGTCACGCGGTTGGTGTTCGACGGGCTGCGGCGGCGGTAGAAGCGCGGTACGAGCGGCGGCGGTCATCGCGGGCCGCGGGCCGGAACGCAGGTCGGCTTCGCCACCTCGGCGACGATCCGCGGATCGCCGGGCAGTCCGGATTCCGGATCGACAGTCAGCATGCTGATCTGTCCGGAACGCTCGGTGGCGACGTAGATCCGGGAGCCGACGAGCGCGAAGTGCCGCGGCCGGTCGTCCCGACTGGTCAGGACGCTGACGATCCCGTCCTCGACGGTGTTGAGGGCGTGGAGGACCGGCAAGGTCGGTCGGGTGCTCGACCAGGAAGGAGTATCCCGACATGCTAGATCAGCTTTGTCAGGGCCCTACCGACCACAACAGGCGGTAGTACTCGGTGCGCTCGGCGTCGGGGGCGACCC
>JABFXP010000942.1 GCA_013361685.1 Catenulispora sp. | reverse complement strand
CCCGCCCTCTCCCACACACCAGCTCACCCGCCCGGCGGCTCCGCCGTGCTCTCCCACACAGCCAGCCGCGGCGGCAGCATGATGACACCCGGCTCGCCCGCGTTCTCGCCGAGCACGAGCTCCACGGCGCGGTGCCCCAGATCGTGCGCCGGCAGGCCGATCGAGGTCAGGCGCGGGGACGATTGCCGGGCCGCCGGCTCGTCGGGGCCGATCGCCAGCACGGACACGTCCTGCGGCACTTCCCGCCCGCTCGAGCGCAGCAGACCCAGCAGCGGCCCGATCATCGCCTCGTTCTGCACCACCAGCGCGGTGGTGCCGGGCCGGTCCTCGAAGACCCGCGCCAGCACGCCCGCCGCGCCGTCGTAGGTGGAGTCGCACGGCCGGTGGATGGCGCGCAGCCCGCGCTCCCGGCAGCGGTCCTCGAACCCTGAGCGGGTGCGCTCGGCGAAGCCGGTGCGCCGCCGGTAGACGCCCTCGCCCATGCCGATGAACGCCACCTGCCGGTGCCCGAGGTCGGCCAGGTGGTCCGCCGCCAGGGCGCCGGCCGCGGCGAAGTCCAGGTCCACGCAGGGCAGCCCCTCCGGGTCGGCCGGTAGGCCGATCAGGGACGCGGCGACGCCCAGTTCCCGCAGTACCGCTATCCGCTCGTCGTGCAGTTCGACGTCCATCAGGATGACCGCGTCGGCCAGCCCGGTGCCCGCCACCCGGCGGATGCCCTCGGGCCCCTCGTGGTTGGTGATGAGCAGGACGTCGTGATCGTGCCGCCGGGCCGCCGTGGTGACGGCTATCGCGATCTGCATCATCGCCGGGACGTACAGGTCGGCGCGCAGGGGGACCGCCAGCGCCACGATGCGCGACTTGCTGCTGGCCAGCGCCCTGGCCCCGGCGTGCGGCAGGTAGCCCAGCTCGTCGATCGCGGCCTGGACCCGCAGCCGCGTCGGCGGCGAGATGTTCCGCTTCCCGTTGATCACGCAGGAGACCGTGCTCGGGGAGACTCCCGCGTGCCTGGCCACTTCGGCGAGCGTCGTGGCCTTGGGCGGCGGCTGGTACGGATCGTACGGACCGTGTGGATCACGCAGATCGTGCTCAGCAGCGGGGTGCTGCATGAACGGCGGACTCCTTCGCGATCGGTAAGAGAACAGAGCGAAAGGTTTCGTGAGTGGAGCGCTTCGACGGTTTCGCTGAAAGTACGCCGCGAGAACTCAGCGCGCAAGAGCCTGACAGCGCTGTCTATGACTATTGACAGCCGGACCTGCGGACTGACATGTTTCGAAGCGCTTCGCCGTGGTCTGTTCAGCGAGAGAAAGTGTTTCGTACATCGTGTCAGTGATCGAGAACCCTGTACTGTCCGGTTTCCATCCCGACCCGAGCATCTGCCGGGTCGGCGAGGACTACTACCTCGTCTGCTCCAGCTTCGAATACTTCCCAGGCGTGCCGATCTTCCACAGCCGTGACCTGGTGCACTGGACGCAGATCGGCAACGTGCTGGACCGGCCGGAACAGCTGCGGCTGGACGGGGCTCGCTCCTCCGGCGGCATATACGCCCCGACACTGCGCCACCGGGCGGGACGGTTCCACCTGATCGTCACGAACGTCAGCGGACAGGGCAACATCCTGGTCACCGCGACCGACCCGGCCGGTCCCTGGTCCGACCCGATCCCGCTGCCGGGCGTCCCGGGCATCGATCCGGACCTGGCCTGGGACGAGGACGGGACGTGCTGGTGCACGGTGGCCGGCGTCAAGCAGGTGCGCCTGGACCTGGAGACCGGCCAGACGATCGGCGAACCCCGCGCCGTCTGGTCGGGGACGCCGGCGGCCAAGGCCCCGGAGGCGCCGCACCTGTACCGCATCGGCGAGTACTGGTACCTGATGATCGCCGAGGGCGGCACCGAGCGCGGGCACGCGGTGTCGATCGCGCGCGGGCCCGCGCCGGACGGCCCGTTCGAGCCCTGCCCGGCCAACCCGATCCTGACCCATCGGGGCACCGACCACCCCGTTCAGAACACCGGCCACGCGGACCTCGTCCAAGGCCCCGACGACTCGTGGTGGATGGTGCTGCTCGGCGTGCGGCCCGGCGGCGGCACGCCGGGCTGGCATGTGCTCGGCCGCGAGACCTTCCTCGCGCCGGTGACGTGGGCCGACGGCTGGCCCGTGGTCGGCGAGCCGGCGCTCGAACTCCCGGCGTCGCCGTGGCCGCTCCAGCCGCCGGTCGTCCCCGCGCGGCGCGACGACTTCGACGACAGCCGCCTGGGACCGCAGTGGATCTCGCTGCGGGACCGGCCCGAGGAGGACTGTGCGACCAAGGAGCCGCCGGGCTGGCTGACGCTGCGCGCTCGCGGCGCATCGCTCGACGGGCTGGACGTCATGTTCGTCGGCCGGCGCCAGCAGGACCGAGCCTGCCGCGTCAGGACTCTGATCGACGCCTCGCAAGGCGACGGCGGCCTGGCGGTCCGGCTCGACGAGCAGCACCACTACGAGATCGAGGCCCGGGCCGGCGAGGTGCAGGTGATCGCCCGCATCGGTCCGCTGCGTTCCGTCGTCGCCAGTTCGGCGGTCCCGAGCGGCCCGACAGTGCTCAGGATCGACGTCGTCCCCACCGAGCAGATCACATCGCGCACCGGCCCGGACCACATCGTGCTGGGAGTCGAAGACCCGGACGGGGTGTTCACCTCCCTGGCCGAGCTCGACGGCCGGTACCTGTCCACCGAAGTGGCCGGCGGATTCACCGGCCGGGTCATCGGGATGTACGCGGCGACCGGGACCGTCCGCTTCGACTGGTTCGACTACGAGCGGCCGTAGCCCACGATCTGACGGTTCCACGGACCCGGGCACGCGCCGCGTCCGTGGAACTTTCGCGCCGTCATCGGCCCCGATGTCGGACGCCCGCGGCCGACGTTGACCCCGGTTCTCTGCGGTGACTAGCTTCCCCGGAAACTATCGCGCCTGAAGCGCGAAAGGGTTTCTGCACCTGCGGTGGCTGTCTCCTCAGAAAGGGAATCCGCGTGTTGATCAGAAGAACCGGCGTGGCCCGGTCAAGGTACACGGCACTGCTGACCGGTGTGGCGATGGCCGCGGCAGTCGTCATCCCCGGGGTCGCCGCCTCTCCGGCGTCGGCGGCCAGCGCGGTCGCCGTCACGGTGAACGCCACCACCGGTCTCGGGGCGGTCCCCGACAACGGGATCGGGCTGAACACCGCCGTGTACGACGGCAATATGAACGACGCCGCGGCACCGGGCCTGATCAAGGCCGCCGGCATCGACGCGATGCGGTATCCGGGGGGTTCGTACTCTGACATCTACAACTGGCAGACCAACGTGGCCACCGGCGGCTACGACGCGCCGAACACGAGCTTCACCGACTTCATGGGCACGGCGAAAGCCGCCGGCGCGCACCCGATCATCACCACGAACTACGGCACCGGCACCCCGGCCCTGGCCGCCTCGTGGGTGCAGAACGCCAACGTGACCAACAACTACGGGATCCAGTACTGGGAGGTCGGCAACGAGGTCTACGGCAACGGCACCTATGGCGCGAACTGGGAGGCCGACAGCCACTGCACCGACTCTTCGGGCAAGCCGATCCCGTCCGGGAGCTACCCGAACCAGACCTACAACTGCGGCCCGAGCGTCTACGCCAGCGGACTGCTCAACTACATATCGGCGATGAAGGCGGTCAGTCCGTCGATCCACGTGTGCGCGGTGCTGACCACGCCCGGGTTCTGGCCCGACAACGTCACCAACGCCACCACCAGCCCGCAGTCGTGGAACCAGACCGTGCTGACCGCGCTGGGGTCGAAGACCGACTGCGTCATCGTGCACTACTACCCGGCCTATACAGGCATGAGCGTCGCGCAGATGCTGGCCACTCCCACGGCCATCTCCGGCATCGTCTCCACCCTGAAGTCCGAGATCACCCAGTACGCCGGCGTCAACCCGGCGAACGTGCCGATCGTGGTCACCGAGACCAACAACACGATCGCGAACGACACCCAGCCCGGAGCGCTGTTCGCCGCCGACATGTACATGTCGTGGCTGGAGAACGGCGTCACCAACGTCGACTGGTGGGACCAGCACAACGGACCGGGCACGCCCAGCGTCATCGACGGCGCGCAGGACTACGGCGACGGCGGGATGTTCTCCTCCGGCGGCAACGGCAGCGGCGTCACCGAACCGCCGCTGGACACGCCCTTCGCCTCGTACCACGGCGTGCAGATGCTCGCCAAGCTCGCCGCGCCGGGTGACCAGATGGTCGGGGCTGCCTCGGGGAACGCGCTGGTGCGGGTGCACGCGGTGCGACGCGCCGACGGCAGTCTCAGCGTTCTGATCGACAACGAGGACCCGACGAACTCCTACACCGCGAACCTGGCCTACAACGGGTTCACCCCGGCGGGCAGCCCGACCGTCTACACCCTCGCCAACAACGCCGGCACCATCACCTCAGCGACTCAGAGCTCTGCGTCGTCGGTGACGGTGGCTCCGTACACGCTCACCGTGGTTCAGGTACCGGGCAGCGGCGGGGGCGTGGCCACCGCGCCGAGTCCGCCTGGCCAGCCGGTCGCGTCCAACCTCGCCTCCAGCACCTCGAGCAACACCTCCGGGACGGCGACCCTGACCTGGTCGGCGTCCACTCCTGGCACCTACCCCGTGGCGAACTACCGGGTCTACCAGCTTGCCGGCGGTGGCGGCAGCACCCTGGTGGCCAGTCCGACCGCCACGACGCTCGATCTCAGCGGCCTGACGGTCGGGGCGAGCTACAGCTATGACGTGGTGGCCGTGGACACGCACGGCAACGTCTCACTCCCGTCGGGACCGGTCACCTTCACCGTTCCACCGCCGGCCGACGCCTCGTGCGCCGTGCACTACGCGGTGAGCAACAGCTGGCCGGGCGGCTTCGGAGCCACCATCACCCTGACCAATCTGTCGACCACTCCGATCAACGGCTGGACGCTGACGTTCACCTGGCCCGCGGCGGGCGAGGGCATAAGTTCCGGCTGGAACGGCACCTGGACCCAGAGCGGACAGAACGTCACCGTGGCCAACGCCAGCTGGAACAGCACCATCGCCGCCAACGGCGGCACCGTCGGTCTCGGTTTCAACGGAACGGACACCGGCCAGTACCCGGCGCCCGCGGCGTTCTACATCAACGGGAACGTGTGCTCGAACAACTGACTCAGGCGGCTGAGTAGCTGAGGCCGGTACATCCTGGCGCCGGGACGCTTACTCCGTGTGGAGTGGGCGCCCCGGCGCCGGAAAATGCGGGAGCGGTCACGCTTCCAGCCGGTCGAGCAACCCGTCGTGCAGATCGAGCACGGTGTCGGCGAGTTCTGCCAACCGCGGGTCGTGGGTCGCGACCAGCGCGCTGATTCCGTCCTGGTCCACGACGGTCCGCAGCAGGCGCATGATGCGCAGGCCGGTCTCGGCGTCCAGGTGGCCGGTCGGCTCGTCCGCGATCAGCAGGCGCGGCCGGGCGGCCAGCGCCCGGGCGATCGCGACGCGCTGCTGTTCGCCGCCGGACAGCTCGCCGGGCCGGTGGTCCGCCCGGCCGGTGAGGCCGACCAGCTCCAGGAGTTCGGCGACCCGGGTCCGGCGCTGCGCGGGATCGGTGGCGGTCAGCCGCAGGGGGAGTCCGGCGTTCTCGGCCGCGCTGAGGAAGGGGACCAGGCCGAAGGACTGGAACACGAAGCCGACGGCCTCGCGGCGCAGCCGGATCAGCCTGCGGTCGGTCAGGGTGCCCAGATCGGTCCCGGCCACCCGGACGGTGCCCGCGGTCGGCCGGTCCAGGCCGCCGACCAGGCCGAGCAGAGTGGTCTTGCCCGATCCGGAGCGGCCGCGCACGACGACCAACTCGCCCTCGGCGACGGTGAGGTCCACACCCCGCAGTGCGTGGACGGCGGTCCGGCCGGAGCCGTAGGTGCGGGTCACTCCGGTCAGCTCGACCAGGGGCGCGAGCCCGGGGAGCGCCGGAGCCGGGTCGGCACCGGTCGCGAAGGCCGTCGAGTCAGTCATGGGCGGGCGTCTCCTCGTCGGCCCGATGGGGCCACACGCCGATGTGGTCTGCTTCCCGCTCCAGGCGGACCCGGTCGCGGATCCCCAGCGGCTCGGTGAAGTCCCGGGGCAGTTGCAGGCGCCCGGCACTGTCGATGACCGCGTATTCGACCCCCGGTCCCAGCCCTTCGCCGGCGCTGTCGGCGCCCGCGGCGCGCAGGGTCTCGGTCGCCACCCGGCCGTCGCGGATCGCGATGGTGCGGGCCACCCGGCCGGCGATCGCCGGATCGTGGGTGACGACGAGCACGGTGACGCCGTGCTCCCGGTTCGCGGCCTGCAACGCGTCGAAGACGTTCTCAGCGGTCTGCGAATCGAGCTCGCCGGTCGGCTCGTCGGCGAACAGCACGCTCGGCCGGTTCGCCAGGGCCACGGCGATCGCGACGCGCTGCTGCTCGCCGCCGGACAGCTTCGCCGGCGTCCGGTCGCGGTGCTCGGCCAGGCCCAGCGTGTCGAGCAGGTCCAGGGCGCGGGTCCGGCGCGCCCGGTACCCGGTGCCGGCGTAGCGCAGGGGCAGGGCCACGTTCTCGGCGGCGGTCAGGTGCGGCAGGAGATTGCCGGCCGGGTTCTGCCAGATGACGCCGACCTCGTGGCGCCGGTAGCGCAGCCGGTCCGCCTCGCGCATCCCGGCGAGTTCGTGTCCGGCCACCCGGGCCGAACCGGCCGTGGGGGTGTCCAGGCCGGCGAGGATGTTCAGCAGCGTGGACTTGCCGCTGCCGGAGGCGCCGACCATCGCGACCATCTCGCCGCGTTCGATCCGCAGGTCGAGTCCTTGCAGCGCCTGAACTTCCAGGGATCCGGCCTTGTGGACGCGGACCAGCCGGTCGCAGAGGACCGCCGGCTCGTCCGCCGACCCGTTCGCCGAACTGCTGCTTGTCGAACCGCTTGCCGAACCGTTCGCCGACCCCGGCTCCGGCTCCCGGCCCGAAGCCGTCGTCTGTGCGTTCGCCGTCATCGAAGCCTCCTGCACTCGCCGCGCACGCACGCTGCTCACGCCCCGATCCGGAGCGCCGCGGACAGATCCTTCTGGGTGCTGCCGCGGATGATCCCGGCGGCCTGGCCGACGGCGAACGTCAGGACACAGGCCAGCACCGGCGCGGCCAGATCCCAGAACCGGACCGGGACCACGGGCCGGCCCAGAGCCGGACCGGCCAGGCGGGCCAGCGCCGCCGTCGCGGCGACCCCGCCGAGGACGCCGGCCACGAGCGCGGGCAGCAGCTCCAGCGCCGAGGCCGCGCGGATC
>JABFXP010000438.1 GCA_013361685.1 Catenulispora sp. | reverse complement strand
GCCCAGACGGTCATCTCATAGGAACCGGTCGACGACGGCGGCGGCGACGCCCCGGGCGACGCGGACGCGGACAACTGCGAGTTGGTCGGCAGCGGGGGAGGAGGCGGTGTGGTCGTCATGGTGACGGTCTGTCCGGCGGTGGCGCCGGGCGGCGTCGTGACGGCCCGGTAGGCGAGCGGGGCTGGGGCGCTGGGATCGATCTGGAGGAACAGCGGCGCGCCCGCGGTGGTGAAGGCGACCGGGCTCAGGGCGAAGCCGGTTTCGCGGATCTTGCCGTCGGACAGGCCCAGCGTGGCCGCGTGGATGTCGGTGCCGACGGTTTGCAGGCCGTAGGCGACGCCGCCGTGGAGGGTCAGTGCCTCGAAGATGTTCTGCGGGCCCTGCGGCGGATAGGTGCCGAGTTGCTTCCACGGGGCTTGGCCGTTCGCCCAGTTGACGGCGAACATCGCTCGGCGGGTGGTGCCGACCGTGCCGTTGACCAGGGCCGCCGAGCATGCCGGGTCTGAGGCGGCGCGCAGGGTGGTCTCGGGCATGCTGCCGTTCGCGTAGGTGGGGATCGTGATCGGCGGGGAGGTGGCCCGTCCGGTGGCCGCGTCCAGCACCGCGAAGTTGATCGAATGCCCGGTCGCGGAGGATCCCTGCACCACGGTCGGCCACTCGATCAGCAGCTTGCTGCCGCAGGTGGCCGACACCACGCCGAAGCCCAGGCTCGGACCCGCGCCGAGCGGCACGGCCGGCTCGGTGACGTCCGCGACCCTCTTCGCGTTGTGGGCGAGGTCGTAGACGGTGAAGCGCACGGGTTCGAGCGTGCTGAAGGCGCTCTGCGGAAAACCGCCCGACGGCGTCGGGGGTATCTCGACCGTGGTGAAGACCGCGTATCCACCCGCCAATTGCAGATTGTTCTGAATGCTCTTTATCGGATCGCTCGGGCTGCGGACGGTGGCCTTCGGGACGGTCAACACCGTCTTGCCGGTGAGATCGAGTACTGAGATGGTCGCCTTCTTCAGGTACCTGTCGCCCGGATCGGGGTTGTCGATCCGTTCCAAGTACCCGCCGTCGTGGACGAGCCCGGTGTGCCGGTCGCCCACCAGGCCGGGCTGGCCGGGCTGTTCCGGCTGGGCGATCGGCTGACCGGCGCTGGACCACACCTGGGCGCCGGTCGGGTCGAGGACGACGCTGGTGAACTGCGGATTCAGGGCAGTGGCCGCGGATGCGGCCGCGGCCTGCGGCGCGTATCGCACCTCTACGTCGGTCTTCCCGCCCACGGAGACGGGATCCATCCCGTAGTACTGGGCGGCGTCCGGCAGGGGATGCGTCGCGATCACCTTGCCGGTCTTGGCGTCGACGAACTGCACGCTCAGCGGTGCCGGCGCGGTCGGACCACCGCCCGTGGGCGCACCGAACACCGGGACGGCCACCTCGTCGCCGGCCGCGGCCACCATCCCGAACGCGGCCTGCGCCCTCATCAGATTCAGGGTGCTGTCCGGACCGCCATGGGGCAGCGGCTGTTCGCCGGCGATCGGTTGGGCGCCCCCGAAGGCGGACAGCGGTCCCGGCGCCAACATCGCCGGTGCGGACCACGCCGCCGGATGCCGGAACTCCGGCGCCGCGAGCGCGGTGTCCGGATCGGCCACGAACGGCGGGGACGAGACCGGGGTCGGCGCCGCTGTCACGGGCTTCGTTCCCGCCGGGCCACCGGCCGAGGTCCCAGTGCCGGTGGCGTGACCGCCGGGCTCAGCGGCAGCGGAGTGTCCGTTGCCGGAGCAGCCGCTCAAACCGAGTGCCGCGGATATCAGAATACTTACAACGCCGGTGCCGAGCGTGACACGTTTGCTCCCGGCGGTTCTGTTCGAGCGCACAGCTTCCTCCCCGACCCGCGACGCGCCCGATGGCCGTGGGTCCTCCTATTAAGACTTCATGGACCCTATCCTCAGCCGCCGCGGGGCCGACCCGCGGCCCGCGTTTCCCGGTCGCGGGCAGCAGTGCCGCTGGAACCAAGCCGAGGGTCGTGACCGCGGCCAGGCACAGCAACGCGGTTCTCGCCGATGCGGCGGCGCCCGGTGCTGGCCGCCACGGCGATGCCGAGCGCCGGGCCGATGTCCGCCGCCGTCTGCTTCAATCCGCCGACGGCGCCGGCGTACTCGGGCGCGGCGTCGCCGACGACCGTCCGGGTGGCGGTCGCCATGACGCATCGCCGAGCCGCAGGAGTCCGTCACCGACCTGGCCGCCGTCGGCCTGGAGCCGGACCAGAGCATCTTCCGCTGGGCCACCAGCGAACTGCCCGCTCTGGCCGAACAGGCCTGTCACCGTGTCGGAATCGCCCCCGCCGACCTGGCCGGCGTCGTCACGCACCAGGCCGACCTGCGCATCATCGAATCTCTCGTCGTCATTTGCCCCTAGTCAGACCATTGCGGCTTTAGCAGGACGCGGTGTTGGTGGAGACCTGGATGTTCTCCGGGAAGATCGCCGGGGTGTACACGTACCAGGCTCCGTCATCGTTGACGCATACGGCCCAGCCGTTGTTGACGTCGTTCGGATACGTGTACTGGTGCAGCCAGACTCGCTTGCCGCACGGGTTGATCGCGCCGTAGACGTTGTAGTACGTGCCGGCGTTGTACTGGCCCACGTTGCAGCTCGATCCGACCCACCGAGAGGTCGCGTCGGGGCCGGTGCAGCGCCAGAACTGGGTGGCGGTGCTGTAGCCGTTCATGTCGATGCAGGGGACGGTCGCGCTGGCGGCATAGGCCGCCGCGCTGGTGGCGACGACAGCGGTGGTGGGCGTGGCGGTGGGCTTGGTGGTGGCGCCAGCGGTGCTGGCGGTGGCGGCCACGGCGAAGGTGCCGGCTGCGGCGGCGACTATCAGGCGGTTCATGTGGGCGATCCTCCCGTCGGTTGCACACGGCGATGGGGCGTGCGGGGAACGTAATCACCGGGGACAGTAGAACCCTGATTCGGACTTCGCAAGGGCGCCACGGCGGCTTGTCATGCTCGCCGCTTCCTGGCGGTGCGCATCAGCACGATCCCGGCGACCGCCAGGAGTTGCCCTGCGGCCAGCATCGGAATCGCCGTCCCGGCGCCGGTTGCCGGCAGGGTCGGGCCGGGTGCCGGTGGGGTCGGGCGGATCGTCGGCGGGGGCGTGGTGGTCGTCGGCGGCACCGGCGGGGGCGGGGTCGCGCAGTGCACGGTGTTGGTCACCTGGACCACGGTGTGGGCGGTGGCTAGCGTCGCATGGTAGGGCAGGAGGGCGTTCGCCGGCGCGCTGTTGACCGCGGTGATCGTGGCACCGGTCAGCCGGCATCCCGGGGTGGTGACGGTCGTGGTCTCGCTGAGCTCTGCGGTGTCGCCGATCCGGTATCCGGTCCGGGCGGTGTGCCAGGGCTGCGGCGAGGCGTTGGCAGAGTCCGGTCCGGTGAGCGCGGCGGTGGCGGACAGGCCGGCTGGTTGGGCGCCGTCGGGATAGTCGGTGCCGTTGACCGACCAGGTCTTCACGGGCGTGATGTCCGCGGGAGCGAGGCGGTTGTAGAACGTGCATGACAGGGAGCTGCCACGGGCGACGTCGACGGCGAACCCGGGCGTGGCGCCGGTGGTGGTGTCGGCGGTGACCGGGACCGGTGTGCCGGTGGCCAGGTCCGTGCAGTCGCCGGCGTGGCCGTCGCGCGTGACCAGTTGGTAGCCGGGCTGCTGGACTTCGTTCAGGTGCAGGGTGCCGGTGGTGCCCGACGGTGGGAAGTCCGGGGTGAAGGTGACCGCGCCTGTGCCGTCAGCGGTGGTGAGCTGTGTCTGCGGACCTCCGGTGAGTCCGGTGCCCGGGGTGGCGGTGAACGCCCAGCCGGGGCCGGCCGGCACCGCGCCGGTGACGTCCTGGCCGGTCGTGGTCGGCGGCGCGATCTGTTTGACGACGGTCACCGTGTTCGCGCAGCGGCGGATCGCGATCTGTTGCAGCACCTGTCCGGCGGCCGCGTAGTCGGCGGTCTGGTAGTAGTCCGCGGCGGCGTAGTTGGTGCCGTTGAAGGCCGTGGGCCCGGAGATCGCCGCCAGGTTCAGGCCGGAGTCGCCGTCGACGCCTTTGCCCACGCCCAGAGCGATGACCCGCTCGGCCTTCGCCTTGACCGCGTTGGCCGCGAAGACCCCGCCCTCGACGTCGGCGAAGTGGGTGTTGGTCCCGTCCCCGGACACCGGGTTCGCGAACCGTGTGGGGTTGCCGTCGGTGATGACCACCACCGCCTGGTAGTGCGGCGAGGCCTGCGCCACCGCGGTCAGCGCCTGGTCCCAGTTGGTCCCCTTGCCCAGGGTCCAGCCGGCGTAGGACTCCTTCACCGCGGCGGCTCCGGCCGGGGTGGACACCGGCGTCAGCTCCGGATGGTCGGCGGCGACGCTGCTGGACGGCGAAGTGCGGTCGAAGGAGAACACCGCGACCCGCGACGGCGTGCCGACCAGCGCGTCGACGAACGTGTCCGCGGCCTGCTTCAGCTGCGGCAGCGCGCTGCCCACCGACGCCGACAGGTCCAGGACCAGCGCCGCGTCCAGGCCGCACCCCACCGCCATCGGCGGGTTCACCCGGGACTGGACCCAGGTGCCGGTCGAGGCCACGTACGGCTGTGCCTTCCAGTCGGTGCTGAACATGAAGTCTGACGTCGAGCGGTACGTCACGCCGCCGGCCAGTGCCGGGGCCTGGAACGTGTACGGCGAGCGCACCGAACCCGACCCGCTGCCCGGTCCGGTCCGCAACACCGGATCGGCATACCAGCCGGCCGGCGCCCCGCCCGGTGGCTGCGCCACCCAGAACCGTCGCCCGGCGTTTCCGCCGCCCGCGGCGGTGTCGGGCACGACGAACGAGCAGTCGCCGTCGGCGTCGGACACGCACTGCGCCCACGGCTGTCCGACCGGCGCGGTGTCGCCGCTGTTCGCGTACAGCGCCAACGTCACACCCGCCAGCGGAGTGACCGCTGTGCCGCTCCGATCACCGCCCACCTTCACGGTGATCACCGAGTCCGTGGCACCGGGGACCGGAACCGCCGCGCCGGGACGGTGAGCGCCCCGGACCACCGGCGCGGTAGGCCGGTCACCGTACGGACCGTGATGCCCGACAGCGGCAGACGCCGAAGGCACGACCGCCCACGCCGACGACGCCGCGACCGCTGCGATCGCTGTCCGGACTCTGCGGTGGGCGGACCGCCGCCCAGGGGTCTTCGCCGAGCGCTGGGCGGTGATGGCACTGGTCATCAGGTCACGCTAGCCGCCGTTTCGGCTGGTGGGAGCGGTGTGCCGGTCCGACATCGGGGACACGCCCCCGACAGCCCAGTAGGGCGACAATCGGACCGTCTGTTCGGGGCGGGACCGCTACTTCTCGCTCCAGCAGCCGAGGATGTCGGTGGTGATCTCGTAGGCCAGATCCATGCGGGAGGTCTTGGCGGGGCCGGAGGTCGCCGGCATGCCGGTGGCGTCGACGGTGAGAGTCTTGCCGTCCTTGAGGATGACGACGGTCCCGCCGGGGGACTCGTACCCGGGGTTGCCCAAACCCTGAGCGCCGGTCAGCGGATGGGTGTCGCCGAGCTGCCGGCGGAGGTCTGCGTAGTAGGTGTTCGCGGTCGTGGAGTCCGGCGACTCCTTGACCGACAGCACCAGGCGCCCGGTGGGCAGACGGTACGTGCAGGTGTAGAGGTGGTCGGCCCACGTTGCGGTGACGGTCGGTGCCGTGGTCAGGCCCAGCGCGGTCGTCAGGGCCTTTCGGATCTCGGGTCCGCACACCATCAGCGCGGCCGCTGACGGACCGGCGTCGGTGTGCGTCATGCCGGGCATACCGGAGGAACTCGGCGCGGATGTGGCCGGTGGCGGCGGCATGCTGACGGACGTGGGCTTACTGACGGCGGCAGAGCTGTCGGCGCCGGTATGCGCCGACGCGCAACCTGCCGCCACCGCCGAGAAGACCACAGCGAGGACAAGCATTCTCGAGCGGCTGGTTCGGCCGCTGGGCCTGGCGTTCCCGGTTTCCGGGTGCTGCTGGGTGTTCATCGTGTCCTCCTCGTTTGTCGTCGGCTCGGCTAGGCCGGATGGATTCCGGTGAGGGTGGCGAACACGACGATGTTGTCGAGGTAGTGCTGAGCGTGGTGGTCGAACCGGCCTCCGCAGGTGATCAGGCGGAGCTGGGCGTTCGGGGTGTTGCCGTACACCGTCAGGGTCGGAAAGCTGTCCTTGGAGTACTCGTTGACGCCGTCGATCCGGAAGACGGCGACGGTCTGGTCGGCGCGGGTGATGTTCACTGTGTCGCCCCGGTGTAGCGCGCCCAAGCTGTAGAACACCCCCTTCTCGCCGGTGAGGCCGTCGATATGGCCCAGGACGATCGCCGGCCCCTGCTGTCCGGGGGCGGGGGACTCGTGGTCCCACCCGGGGAATGAGACGTCCGAGATCGGAGGCACTTGCAGGGTGCCGTCGGTGTTCTGGCCCAGGCTCAGCAACGTGTGCTGGACGCCGATGGCGGGGATGCCGATCGCCGTCGGGGCCGGTGGGGGCGTCGCGGATGCCGGCGGTGCCGGCGACGAGGGCGGTGCGGGCACGGGCGGAACGCCGGGCGGGGTGTCGGGCCGGGTGTCGGGCGTGCTCGTCGTGCCGGGGGCGGCCGACGGCGTGCCGGCGGTCGGCAGGGCCGCTGAAGCCGATGGTCGAGGGGCGTGGTGCTGTTCCGACATCCCCACAGCCAGGGTCGTGCCCGCTGCGGCCAGCAGGACGGCGGCCGCCGACGCCAGCAGGCGCCGGCGGCCGGTACCGGTCAGTCGTGTCGACCAGGACATGGCCGGCTACTTCTCGACGCTGATCCGCCGACGCAGGACCAGGGCGCCACCGGCCGTCGCGGCCATGACCGCGCCGGCTGCGAACAGCCACGCGTCCCGGGTTCCGGAAGTGCCGCCGCCACCGGTGTTCACACCGCCGTTGGGCACCATGGACATCTGCGAGACCTGCAGCGGACCGCACAGCGCCGGCGAGGTCGCGGCCAGCGGCAGCGCCGGAACCAGGTCGCTGGGCTCGCCCTGTGCCCGGGCGCTCAGCGTGGCCGGGTCCAGGCCGTGGACGACGATCACGGCCTTGCCGGCCTTGATCGAGTCGACGGTCTTCGAGTCCAGCGTGACGGTGCGGGAGTAGTGGAAGTCCGCTCCGCCGGGGGCGATCTTCACGTCGGTGCCGGCCGCCGGGCTGGTGTCGCCGCTGACGCCGAGGGTGGTGCCGATCCCACCGTAGGACGGGGCGCCTTCGGTGGTGCTGACCACGCCGTCGCCGTTCTTGTCGGCGGAGGCGTCCGGGCAGGTGCCGGCCGCGCCGATGTGGATGTGCTGCACGTGCGGGTAGGGCGCGTTCATGAACGTCGCCGCCAGGCCGTGCACGTCCTCGCTGATCACGGCCTGGTCGCCGGTGAGCTGGAGCATCAGCATGCCCGAGCCGCCGGCGTGGTTCAGCGGGTTCAGCGTCGCCATGTAGGTGGTGCCGCTGTCGGATGTCTGAGCTGCGGCCGGTCCGGCGGTCAAGGCCACCGGCAGCGCCGCGAAGGCCGCCGCGGCGGCGAGCGCCGTGATCCTCGTCGTTCTCTGCGTCGTGCGCGTCATCGTGTTCTCCTCCAGCTGGTTGCCCGGGCTCTGATGACGTCTCGGATCTGAGGTGGAAGCTGCCTTTCCCAGCCGTCGGGTGCCCTGCCAGATCCAGGGACCGAAGGACGACGCGCGCTGCGCGGTCTGTGCGCCGCATCGAATCGAGCTTCGCTAGTGATTCGGAGGCGCCGCCGGGCCGGATTGGTCATCGCCGCGGTGAAGGCAGCACACGTACGAGGTCTGAGCGACCTGAACGGCACCCCGGCCTGATCAGGGCAGGGGTGCCGATGTCGATGGCGGAATCGGCCCGAGCGGGTCAGGCGGGCATGGGCAGGAGCATGACGGGGGTGGTGGTGGGCTGCGCCGATCCGGTGTCCGGTTCGACGGTGAGGCCGATGGTCCGGGCATCGCCCAGGCCGTGGGCGAGCACGCTGCCGGAGGTGCCGTCCGGACCGAGCGGGAGCAGACCTCCCGAGCGGGTCTGGGCGGGGCTGATCATCCACAGTTGGTAGGCCTTGCCGGGCGGCAGTCTGGTCAGTCCGTGGACGGCGATGGCGGCCTCGTCGTGGCTTCGGGACACCAGGACCATGCCGTTGCCGCCGGTGCGCACGGCCGCGGTGCCGGCCTGGGCGTCGGGGGCGGACAGCAGGGCGGTGATGGCGGTGTCGCGCTGCCGGGCCTGGTCGATCTGGTGCTGCTGGTCGCCGACCCGGACCCCCAGGACGGCCACCGTGGCGGCCAGCCCCGCGGCCAGGACCCAGCCGGCGGCGGTGAACCAGCGGCGCCGGGGCCGGGCGGCCGGCGGTCGTGCCGGTGCCGTGGCGCTGATCGGCGGGATCTGCCGGGTGACGGCGATCCTGGCGTCGACCGCGGCCTTCAGGCGGTCCGGCGGGGTCTGGGCGGCGGCCGAGGCGAGCAGGGCCGCGGTCTCCCGCAACTCGGCGACTTCGGCGGCGCAGGCGGAGCACTGGGCCAGGTGCCGTTCGAAAGCGGTGCGTTCGGCCGGTTCCAGCGCGTGGCAGACGTAAGCGCCGGTCAGTGAGTGGACTTCCGGGTCCATCATGTTCATCCTCCCACTCCCAGGCAGTCGCGGAGCCGGGCCAGACCGTCGCGCAGACGGGTCTTCACGGTCCCCAGCGGCGTATCTAAAAGCTGTGCTACCTGCGAATAGGTGTATCCACCGTAATAGGCCAACGTCACCGACTGACGCTGCAGTTCCGTCAGGCCTTCCAGGCAGCGGCGGACCCGCTGCCGGTCCAGGCGGGCTTCGACGGCCTCGACGACCTCGTCGAACGGGGTGTCGACCATCAGCTCGGCGGCGCGGGCCTCGCGGCGGGCGCAGGCGTCCGCCGAGCGGACCCGGTCCACGGCCCGGCCGTGCGCCATGGTCAGCGCCCACGCGCGGGCGGTGCCGCGCGCGGGGTCGAAGCGGCTGGCGGTGCGCCAGATCTCCACCAGGACCTCCTGCGCGACCTCCTCGGCCTGAGCCGGATCGCGCAGCACCCGGCGGGCGACGCCCAGGACGGGACCGGCGAGCTGCTCGTAGACGGCGTCGAAGGCCTCCCGGTCGCCGAGGGCGACGCGGTGCAGGTGTGACTCCAGCGTCGCCTGCTCGTCGGTCGCGGCTTTGGAACTGGCACGTCCGAGCATCGGCTGTCGTCTCCAGTCCGGGAAGCCGTCGGCGGTCCGGCGCCGCCGCGCTTCGTCCCATTCTTGCCTCACGGCCCCTATTCGGAGCCGAAGCCGCTCCGGATTGGTTCGGACGTGTCCGCCGCGGCCCCGGCATCCTGCCCGATCGGGTGACGTCGAGGATCGGCGGCAATCCGTGGGCCGAGCGGCTTCGAACGACCGGCATGAGGAGCTTGGGCGGGAAGGTCGGCACGGCGGCGGCGCGCGCGGTGCCCGGAGCGGTGATCGGCCTGATCACCGCTGCTGTGGCGGTGGGTGTCGGGGAACCGACGGCGGTGGTGTCCGGGCCGCAGACGGCGCCGGCCGTCGCCGTCGGCTCGGCGGCGATCGACGCGACGCCGACCCCGCTGAAGGAGTTCGCCGTCCGCACCTTCGGTGCCAGCGACAAACTCGTCCTGCTCACCGGCATCTACGCCACGCTGGCGGTGATCGCCGTGGCCGCCGGTGTCCTGGCGCTGCGCCGGCTGCGCGTGGGCGTGGCCGTGGTGGCCGTCTTCGGGGCGGTCGGCGCCTGGGCGGCGCTGTCCCGTCCGACTGCCAAGACAGCAGACGTCTTGCCGTCGGTTGTCGGTGCCCTGGCGGCGATGGCGGCCATGACGCTGCTGGTGTGCAGCTGGCAAGGTGCGCGCACCGGCCGTGCGCTCCAGCAGACGGAGCAGGCAGAGCAGGCAGAGCAGACGGGTCAGGCGGAGCAGACAGGGGGATCACGCCTGCCGGCCCGGGCCCGTGACCGTCGCGGTTTTCTGACCCTGGCGGTCGGCACCGCGGGTGCGGCCGCCGCCGGCGGACTGGTCGGGCGGGCCGCCGTGGACCGGCACTACAACGTCGCCCTCAAACGCTCCCGGGTCCGGATCCCGGCTCCGGCCAGCCGGGCCCCGGCACTTCCCGCGGGCGTCCGTCCGAACGTCGCGGGTCTGTCGGAGTTCATCACGCCGAACGCCGGCTTCTACCGTGTCGACACCGCGCTGGTGCTGCCGCAGGTCGACCCGGACACCTGGACGCTGCGGATCCGCGGCATGGTGGACCGTCCGGTCGAGCTGTCGTTCGCCGACCTGCTGGCCCGGCCGCTGATCGAACACGACCAGACGGTGTCGTGCGTGTCCAACGAGGTCGGCGGCCCCTACGTGGGCACCGCCCGCTGGATCGGCGCCTCGCTCGCGGACCTGCTGCGCGAAGCCGGCGTCCGGCGCGGCGCCGACCAGCTCGTCGGCCGCTCGATCGACGGCATGACCATCGGCACGCCGACCGAATCCGTCCTGGACGGCCGCACCGGGCTGCTGGCCGTGGCGATGAACGGCGAGCCGCTGCCGGTCGCCCACGGCTTCCCCTGCCGCATGCTGGTCCCCGGCTTCTTCGGCTACGTCTCGGCCACCAAGTGGCTGGTCGACCTGGAACTCACGACCTTCGCCGACTACGACCCTTACTGGGTCCGGCGCGGCTGGTCCAGGATCGCGCCGGTGAAGACCGCCTCCCGGATCGACGTCCCCCAACCCTTCGCCCGCCTGCCCGCCGGTCCGGTGACGGTCGCCGGGGTGGCCTGGGCCACCCACCGCGGCGTCGACGCCGTCGAAGTCCGCGCCGACGGCGGCCCCTGGGCCACGGCCCGGCTGGCTGCCGCCGACACCCCCGACACCTGGCGACAGTGGACGGCCGAGCTGACCCTGACCCCCGGACTGCACAGGATCGAGGTCCGCGCGACCGACGCCACCGGGACGGTGCAGCCCGAAGCCCGCGCCGACACCTTCCCCGACGGCGCCACCGGCTGGCACTCGGTGGTGATCACCGTGGTCTGACATCCCGCGTCGCAGAACCATGAGAAATCACCGGAATACGGGACCAATCCGGAACCACGACGGCATCGAATAGCAGTCGTCAGCAGGACCCAGACACCCTCTACATCAAGGAGCTGAACATGTTCTCCACCCGCAGCAAGACCGCCGCCGCGCTGCTGTGCTCGGCGGTCGTCGCCGTGAGCGCGAGCGCGTGCGGCAGCAGCACCAGCAAACCCGCCGCCGCCCCGGCCGCCTCGTCGTCCTCGAGCATGGCGCCGGCCGGCGGCTCCTCCAGCTCCTCGGACATGACCGCGAGCGGCGCCTCGGCCCCGTTCGGCGCGGCCTGCTCGGCGGTGCCGACCTCCGGCCCGGGCAGCTTCAACGGCATGGCCACCGACCCGGTCGCCACCGCCGCCTCGAACAACCCGGTGCTGAGCACGCTCGTCACGGCGGTGAAGACCGCCGGACTGGTGGACACCCTGAACACCGCCCAGGGCATCACCGTGTTCGCCCCGACCAACGACGCGTTCGCCAAGATCCCGGCCGACACCCTGAAGGCCGTGCTCGCCGACAAGGCCAAGCTCACCAAGATCCTGACCTACCACGTCGTGTCCGGGAAGCTGTCCCCGGACCAGCTGGCCGGCACCCACACCACGCTGGAGGGCGGCACGCTGACCGTCACCGGCTCCGGCCAGTCGTTCCAGGTCGACGGAGCGAACGTGGTCTGCGGGAACGTGCAGACCGCCAACGCCACCGTGTACATCGTCGACACGGTCCTGATGCCGCCGGCCGGCTGACCGGACACTGGAACGGCGATGGCGCGGTGGACGCGGCGGCGACCAGCCGTCCACCGTGCCCGCCGACAGGCCTCAGGCCGACACCGACCCCATCCGCGACCTTACGAGAAGACACTCACGGTTTCCTGGGAGGCTTGGGAATGAACGGGCTGGTGCGTGCGGCGTATTCGGCATATCCGGGCCGGGTGGCCGACAGGTGCGCCTCCATCAGAGGTTTGCCGCTGCCGGCGGTCAGCAGCCAGGTCATCAACACCGGCGACATGATGGTCGGCAGTGCGGGCCACGCACTCGCGGCGATGAGGAACAGGCCCCACCACACGCAGGCGTCGCCGAAGTAATTGGGGTGCCGGGTGTAGCGCCACAACCCGGAGGTCATCAACCGTCCTCGGTGTGCCGGGTCGGCCTTGAAACGGGCCAACTGCCAGTCTCCTACGGACTCGAAGGCGATTCCGACGAGCCACAGCACGACACCGACGACGGCGGCCACCGCGCCGGCCCACGATCGGCCCTCGGCGACCATGCCGACTTGCACCGGCAGTGAGATGAACCAGACCAGCGCGGCTTGCAGCAGGTAGACCCGGCTGTAGGCCGCCCAGGCCGGGTGGCCGCCGGCTTTGGCGAGCAGCGCCTCGTACCGGGGGTCCTCGGGAGCGCCTCGTCCGCGGCGGGCGATGTGAACCGACAGTCGCAGACCCCAGACGACGGTGCAGACCGCCAGCAGCCAGCGGCGCCAGGCGTCACCGTGCCCGCCGGTCAGTGTCGCGGTCGTGACGGCGACCAGCGCGAACGCCGCGCCCCAGACCGTGTCGACGTAGCGGTGCCGTCTTCGTGCGGCTCCGGCGATGAAGACGATGCTGAACGCGGTCAGCAGCACCGCCGCGTCGACGGCCGTGGCGGCGGGGAAGCTCAGCCCGGTTCCAGCCTGCATGCTTCAGCGTCCTTCCGTTCGGGTCGCGGTTCGGGTCCGTCTTGGCCGGCGAGCTGATGCGGGCCGGGGCAGCACCGGCAGCCCGCGGAGGAACAGCCCGATGCCCTGCCGCCGGATGCGTGCGGCGACCGCCAGCGGCGCCAGGGGATGGCGGGCGGCCATGCGCAGCAGAGCGCCGGTGGTCGCCGCGTGCCGGGTTCCGTGGACGGAGGCCACGAACGGCGGTGCGCCGGGCAGGTCCAGCCGGATCGCCAGGCTCAGCCGGCGGCCGGGCACAGGAAGGCGCATGCGATAGGTGCCGCCGTCGGTCGGCAGGAACGGGGAGACGTAGAAGTCCTTGGCCGCCGTCGCGCGGCCGGAGCTGTCCGGGAACAGAAGGTACGCGTGGCGGCCGCCGTACGTGTTGTGCACCTCGGCGACCACACACACCAGTCGGCGCGCGGCGTCGTGGCACCAATACACGGTCAGCGGGTTGAACACGTACCCGAACACGCGGGCCGCGGTGAGCATCAGCACCGGGCCGCCGTCCAGGTCGATCCCGTTGCCGGCGAGGTAGTCCTCCAGGCCGGCACGGATGCTGCGGCCGGTGCCGGTGAAGTGGTCGGCGGCCGAGAACCCGGCCACCAGCCGCAGCGGTCCAGGCAGGCGGGGCATGTCGTCCACGTCGACCAGCCACAAGTAGGAGGCGTAGGTGAAGTCGTTGGCGACCGGGCCGCGCCGCACGTGGCGGATGCGGCACTCGTACAGCGCCGGGCCGGTCACCAGGTCACCCCGAAGGCCGCGGCGGCTGCCGCCCCGGAGGCGCAACCGTCCTCATGGAAGCCCCACCCGTGGTACGCGCCGGCGAACGCCGTGCGCGCCGTGGTCAGTTCCCCGAGCCGGGCCTGCGCAGCCACCGACTGCGGGGTGTAGACCGGGTGTTCGTACACCATGCGGTCGATCACTGTGGCGGGGTCGATGTGGTCTGTGGCGTTCATGGTGACCAGGTACTGCGCGCCGGCGTCGATGCGGTGCAGATGGTTCATGGCGTAGGTCACCACGGCCCGGTCCGGTCCCGGCCCTGCCACGGGACCGCGTGCGCAGGACGGCAGCAGGTAGTTCCAGGAGCTGTACGCCGCCCGCGTCGACGGCAGGAGCCGGGTGTCGGTGTGCAGCACCGTCTCGTTGACCGAGTACGGGATCGCCCCGAGCACCCGAGCCTCTGTCGCGGTGGCGTCGGTGAGCAGCCGCAGGGCCTGATCGGGGTGGGTGGCGACGACCACCCGGCCGACTGTGTGCAGGTCGTCGGCGTCATCGCGGACTTCCACCGCGTCTGAGGTGCGGCGCAGCGACCGTACCGGCGTGCTCAGGTGGACGGCGTGCAGGTTCTTCACCGCCCGCTGCACGTAGGTCTTCGACCCGCCGGTGACCGTCCGCCAACTCGGCGAGCCGGTGACGGCGAGCATTCCGTGGTGCTGTAGGAACTGGAACAGGTAGGCCGCCGGATAACGTTCGGCGGTCTCGCGGCCCGAGGACCAGACCGCGGAGACCAGCGGCAGGATGAAGTGCTCGGCGAAGAACCGGGAGTAGCCGCCGGCGTCCAGGAACTCCCGCAGCGTGGTCCCCGACTCCGCAGGCCGGGGCGTGGTCTGTAGCAGCTGCCGGGCTTCGCGGTGGAACCGGCGCACCTCCGCCAACATCCGCAGAAAGGCCGGCCGCAACGCCTGCCTGGGGGTGGCCAACAGACCGCGCGGGCCCTTGGCGCCGGCGTACTCCAGACCGCAGCCCTGGCAGCGCACGCTCATCGACATGTCGGTGGGCTGCGTGACCACTCCGAGCTCGTCGAACAGGCGGATGAGGTGAGGGTAGGTGCGGCGGTTGTGCACGATGAAACCGGAGTCGACCGACAGTATCCGCCCGGAGTCGGCGACCTCGTGGGTGTGGGCATGCCCGCCCAGCCGGGTGTCGGCTTCGAACAGCAGCACGTCGTATCGGCGCTGAAGCAGGTAGGCCGCGGTCAGCCCGGCGATCCCCGACCCGATCACCGCCACCTGCTCGCGGTCGCCGCTCCGTTCCGCCGCCGCACCACTCACCGGAGCCTCCCTCAGCGCACGATGTCTCAACATCACCTATTCGGTGCCGAAAGGGATCTGGATTGCCGGTGCCGTGACATAAGCCGTCGGCGGGGGCGTGACGATGCGATCGCTGACCGGCCTCGCATGGTCGCCCGCCCCGGGCAATCCGGACCCCGGTCCGGCGCCGAATCCAGGACGGCCGGCATTCGGCCCCGTACCGAAGGATCGGGAGACTCCACGATGACCACACCGTCCGCGACGCCCGGCACCCGGCCCCCCGCATCGATCCCGGACTCCGGGTCGCAGGTGGCCGCCACGCTGGCGCGCATGTTTCAGGACGTGTGCGGTATGCCGCTGCCGGTTCGGTTGCGGGCGTGGGACGACAGCGTCGCCGGACCGGCCGGCGGTCCCGAGGTGGTGCTGCGTTCCCCGGCGGCGTTGCGCCGGCTGGTGTGGCGGCCGAACGAGCTGGGTCTGGCCCAGGCCTACGTCACCGGTGAACTGGACGTCGCCGGCGACGTCGCCGATGGTCTGCGCCGGGTCTGGAACGTGCTCGCAGCCGACCGCGGCTGGGGCGCCGCAGCCGGTCCGCACCTGCTGCGGGCCTTACGCCCGTCGAATATCGAGGCCGCCAGGCGGCTCGGAGCACTGGGTCGCCGCCCCGCGCCACCGGCCTCCCAGGCCGCGCTGCGCGGCCGCCGGCACACCAGGATCCGGGACAAGGACGCCATCGCGTTCCATTACGACCTGTCCAACGACTTCTACGCGCTGATCCTGGACGAGTCGATGGCCTACTCGTGTGCTTACTGGCCTGATGGCCAACCCGATCTCACCCTGGCGCAGGCACAGACCGCGAAGCTGGACCTGATCTGCCGCAAGCTCCGATTGCAGCCGGGACAACGGTTGCTGGACGTCGGCTGCGGCTGGGGCGCGCTGGTCCTGCACGCCGCCGAGCACTACGGTGTCACCGCGCTCGGCGTCACGCTGTCCGCGGCCCAGGCCGCCGTCGCCCACGAGCGGATCCGCGACCGGGGCCTGGCCGACCGGGTGGAGATCCAGACCCGGCACTATCAGGACTTCACCACGGCGAAGCCGTTCGACGCCGTGGCGAGTGTTGAAATGGGTGAGCACGTCGGCCAGGACGCCTACCCGGGGTTCGTGACGAGACTGTGGGAACTGACCGCCCCGGGTGGGCACCTGCTGCTCCAGCAGATGTCACGCGGGAACCGCGCCCCCGGTGGCGGAGCGTTCATCGAGTCCTTCATCGCCCCCGACATGCACATGCGACCGCTGTCGGCGACGATCGGGCTGCTGGAGGACGCCGGCTGGGAGATCCGCGGCGTGCAGGCATTGCGCGAACACTACGTCCGCACGGTGCGCGAATGGCTCGCCACCCTGGAGGTCCGCTGGCCGCGGGCCGTGGCCCTGGTGGGGGAGGAGACGGCCCGAGTCTGGCGGCTCTACCTGGCCGGCGGGGCGCTCGCCTTCGAACAGGGTCGGATGGGCGTGGATCAGGTGCTGGCGACCCGATCGGCGGGAGGACGCCGGTGAGCGCTTCCCGATCGGCTCGGCAGGCTTCGGAAGATTCGACAAGCTCGCCGACGAGGTCCCGACATCCCGGACAGCCGAACTCGACCGGCTGCCGCCCCGCCGCTTGCCGAGGCGGCCGACCCGGAATGCGCCGCTCACAGTGACCAAGGACCATGGAGCAGTGAAACCATCAGCTCTGGTGACCGGCGCCACCGGCTACGTCGGTGGCCGCCTGGTCCCCGAGCTGCTGGCCGCCGGGTTCGACGTCCGGTGCCTGGCGCGCGATCCGGACCGGCTCCGCGACCACACCTGGGCCGACCAGGTGGAGGTGGTGCGCGGCGACGTCTTGACGCCGGAGACGCTGCCGCCCGCGCTGGCCGGTGTCGACGTCGCCTTCTACCTGGTCCACTCTCTGACCACCGGTGAGGGGTTCGAGCGGACCGAGGAGGAAGCGGCCGGAAACTTCGCCGCCGCCGCGAGGGACGCCGGCGTCCGCCGGATCGTCTATCTCGGCGGCATGGCCCCGGCTGGCACTCCGACCGCGGGGTTGTCGCCGCACCTGCGCTCCCGGGTCCGGGTCGGCCGGGTGCTGCGGGCGTCCGGCGTCCCCACGCTGGAGCTGCGGGCGGCGGTGATCATCGGGTCCGGTTCGGCGTCGTTCGAGATGCTGCGGTACCTGACCGAGCGGCTGCCGGCGATGGTGACGCCGCGGTGGGTGGACACCAGGATCCAGCCGATCGCGGTGCGGGACGTGCTGCGCTACCTGGTGGGCGCGGCGTCTGCGCCGGACGAGACGGCCGGGGCCGGCGGAGTCTACGACATCGGCGGCCCGGACGTGCTCACCTACCGCGAGATGATGCTGCGCTACGCCGAGGTCGCCGGGCTGCCGCGGCGCTGGATCGTGTCGGTGCCGGTGCTGACGCCGGGTTTGTCGAGCCGTTGGGTGGGCGCCGTCACGCCGGTCCCGGCCTCGATCGCCCGGCCGCTGGTGGAGTCGCTGCGGCACGAGGTCGTGTGTGCCGACCGCCGGATCGCCGCCCTGGTCCCGGACCCGCCCGGGGGCCTGATCGGCTTCGACGAGGCGGTCCGGCTGGCCCGCACCCGTGTGCAGGAGGCCGCCGTGACGACCCGCTGGTCGTCGGCCTCGGTGCCCGGAGCCCCCAGCGACCCGCTGCCCACCGATCCGCGGTGGGCCGGCGGCAGCCTGTACCGCGACGTGCGCGAGGCCGAGGTCGACATCCCGCCGGAGCGGGTGTGGCGGGCGGTGGAGTCCATCGGCGGCGAGACCGGCTGGTACTCCTTCCCGCTGGCCTGGGCCGTGCGCGGCTGGCTGGACCGGCTGGTCGGCGGCATCGGCCTGCGCCGCGGCCGCCGCGATCCGCACACCCTGCGGCTGGGCGACACGCTGGACTTCTGGCGGGTGGAGGCCCTGGACCGCGGCCGGCTGCTGCGCCTGCGCGCGGAGATGAAGCTGCCCGGCCTGGCCTGGTTGGAGATGCGCGTCGAGCCGTCGGACGACGGTCGGACCCGCTACCAGCAGCGGGCTCTGTTCTTTCCGCGCGGCCTGTTCGGTCATCTGTACTGGTGGTCGGTCGCGCCGTTCCACGCCCTGGTGTTCGGCGGCATGGTCCGCAACCTGCTGCGCCGCGCGGGGCAGGACGATGCCGGCGGGGCGGCCTGATCCCGGCGGCCCCGCCGGCGTGGTGTGATCGCGGTGCGGGGTGTCCGCCTACCGCGCGGCGTGCGGCGACCGGGAGCTGTGGACGACGGCGGGGCCGGAGCCGGACTTCGGCGGCGTGGCGGCGAGTGCCGTGACCGGGCTTCGCGCGGGCTCGGGCTCCTTCGGATGCCGTGCCTGGTAGTAAGGGTTGTCGTAAGGCAGGTACAGGTTCACGCGGCCGTACATGCCGAACGTCAGCATGACCAGTCCGACGGCGAAGCTGAAGAACACGTTCGACAGTCCGAAGGCCAGGAAGTTCGCCTCGGTCTGCATGAAGGCGAGCCCGAGCAGGCCGGCGACGATGAACACGGCGCCCATGATCATGTTCACCGTGGACGCGAAGTTGCCGCCGATCCGCGCCGCGACGAGCAGCAGCACGGCCACGAGGATCGAGATGACCGACAGCAGGCCGTTGCTCGACATGCCCATCACGCGTTCGCCTTGCGTGCTGAAGAACGGGATGGCGTCGAGCAGGCCCAGGACGCCGAACACCAGCAGCGCCACGGCGGACAGGATCGCGCCCCAGCGGTAGACCTGGGCGAGGCGGTGGTCGACGGGCAGATTGTCTTGGAGCCGCACCATGGGGAAGACCGCCTTTCTGGCGAGCCGGCGAGGGCCGGCGGGTCGGCCGCCGCACTTGAGCGAACGTTTTAACCGACTGCTCAACCCTGTCACCGGGCTTCGGGTACGGCAGCCTGAGGCCGGGCCGGTGTCACCCGATCGGCCTAGACGGCCCGCGTCGCCGCTGCTCGGAGCCGGTCCGGTGGCGTTCGGGACCGTGTCGAACCTGCCGGTGCCGAATCCGCCGGCATCGAACCCTCCAGAATCGAAAGAGTGCGTCCCTGAGCCGGGGTGCGCTGCCGTCGCCGGCCGCGTGAGAGGATCGTGCGAGTGACGAGCGCCAGTGAGATCGAGAAGGCGGCCGCGCTGCTCCGCGGCGGAGGGCTGGTGGCCTTCCCCACCGAGACCGTCTACGGCCTGGGCGCCGACGCTGAGAACCCCGCCGCCGTCGCTCGCGTCTACCAGGCCAAGGGCCGGCCGCCCACGCACCCGCTGATCGTCCACCTCGCCGGCGCGGACTCGCTGGACGAATGGGCCGCCGGCGTGCCGGACCAGGCCCGTCTGTTGGCGGAGAGCTTCTGGCCCGGTCCCCTCACGCTGGTCCTGCGGCGCGGCCCCCGGGTTTCGCTGGCGGCGACCGGGGGGCTGGAGACGGTGGCCCTGCGGGTGCCGGACCACCCCGTGGCCCTCGACCTGTTGTCGGCGTTCGGCGGCGGCGTCGCCGCCCCGTCGGCCAACCGCTTCGGCTCGGTCAGCCCCACCACCGCCGCGCACGTCCGGGCCGAGCTCGGTGCCGCCGTCGACCTGGTGCTGGACGGCGGAGCCTGCGAGGTCGGCGTGGAGTCGACGATCGTCGACGCCACCGGTGACGCGTTGAGCATCCTGCGCCCCGGCGGGGTGACCCGCGAGGACCTGGCGGCGGTGCTGGGCTCGCCGCCGGCGGTGCCCGAGGTGAGCGGGGTCCGGGTGCCGGGCCAGCACCCGTCGCACTACGCGCCCCGGGCCCGGGTCGTCCTCGTCGAGCCGGAGCGGGTCGTCGCCGAGGCGGAGTCGGCACAGGACCAAGGGCACCGGGTCGGGGTCTTCGTTCCGCCCGCGTTCGACGCCGCGCAGGTCAAGGCGCACGCCGTGGTGGCGGTGCCCGAGCGGGCCGCCGATTACGCGCGCGGGCTGTACGGATACCTGCGGGAGCTGGACCGGCAGGGGTGCGACCTCATCGTCGCGTCGTTGCCGCCCGAGACCGGCATGGGCCTGGCGATCGCCAACCGGCTGCGCCGCGCGGCAGGTCCGCGCGGCGCCGGCGCCTGACGAACCCCGCGCGCCGGTCGGGTCAGGTCACGGTCCTGGTCCTGGTCCTCACCCGAGCGCGAGCGCGCTCCACGACACCGGCGGCAGTTCGATGGTCAGGACGCCGTCGGTGAGCGTCGTGGTGGCGTTCGTGTGCGGGACCACCCGCGTCTGGTCGGTGAGGGTGTTCTTGGCGTAGACGTCGGGGTCGGAGAGCGTGAGCGTCTCCAGGACCCGGGTGGAGCCGAGGCTGCGGACGTCGACGGTGACGTGGGCGGGCTGAGCCGTGTCGCGGTTGACGAGGAACACCGCGGCCCGGTCCGCGTCCACCGTGGCGGTGACGTCGATGACGGCGGCCTGGCCGTGGCGTGCCGTCTCGTACGTGGGCGAGTCGATCACGGGCCGGATCACCTCGCCGGCGGCGAGCCGGCTGGTGATCGAGAACGGGTGGAAGGTGGTCTGCCGCCAGGCGGGGCCGCCGGGTTCGGTCATGATCGGCGCGATCACGTTGACGAGTTGCGCCAGCGACGCCGAGGTGACGCGGTCGCCGCGGTTCAGGAGCGTCATCAGCAGGTTGCCGACCACGACGGCGTCAGCCACCGAATACACGTCCTCGAGCTGCCGGGGAGCGTGGCGCCACCGGTCGTCGACCTCGTGCGACTCCTGGTGCTCCTTGAGGTACCAGACGTTCCACTCGTCGAAGGAGATGTCGATCTTCTTGGCCGAGCGCTTCTTGTAGCCCACGTGGTCCGCGGTCGCGACGACCGTGTCGATGAAGTAGTCCATGTCGAGCGCCGAGGCCAGGAAGGAGCCCAGGTCGCCGTCGTGCTCCTGGTAGTACGCGTGGCAGGAGATGTAGTCGACGTGGTCGTAGCTGTGCTCCAGGACGGTGCGTTCCCAGTCGCCGAAGGTCGGCATGCCCGATCCGGAGGAGCCGCAGACCACGAGTTCGAGGTCCTTGTCCGCCGCCTTCATCGCCGCGGCGGTGCGGGCCGCCGTCTTGCCGTAGTCCTCCGCGGTCATGAAGCCGGTCTGCCACGGTCCGTCCATCTCGTTGCCCAGACACCACATCCGCACGTTGTGCGGATGTGGTGTGCCATTGGCGATGCGCAGGTCGGACAGCGCGGTTCCGGAGGGATGGTTGGCGTACTCCAGCAGATCCAGGGCCGGCAGGATGCCCCGCGTGGCGACGTTGACCGCCAGCATCAGCTCCGAACCGGTGAGCCGGCACCACGCCGCGAACTCGTCGAGTCCGACCTGATTCGACTCCAGCGAGTGCCAGGCCAGGTCGCGGCGCACGGGACGGTTCTCGCGCGGGCCGACCGAGTCCTCCCAGCGGAAGCCGGAGACGAAGTTGCCGCCGGGGTAGCGGATCGTCGTGCTGCCGAGTTCGCGGACGAGGTCGACGACGTCCATCCGGAAGCCGTCCTTGTTCGCGCTCGGATGCTCGGGCTCGTAGATCCCGGTGTACACGCAGCGGCCGAGATGCTCGACGAAGGACCCGAAGGTCCGGCGCCGCACCGGAGCGATGACGGCCTGCTTGTCGAGCACGATGTGAGCGCGGGGCAAGACGGTGGTCCTTTGCTGATCGGAATGAAGCTGACCGGAGTGAGGCCGAATGAACGGAACGAAGCGGCAGGAGGCCGCGCAGGCGCTACTTGACGGCGCCGGCGGTGAGTCCCTTGCGCCAGAACTGCTGGAGGCAGACGAAGGCCACGACCAGCGGGATCAGCGAAAGAAGGGCTCCGGTGACCGGCAGCAGCGGCGGCACGCCGTTGGCGAACTCCGAGCGCCACTGGACCAGGCCGACCGTGACCGGCAGCCGCGAGGCGGAGTTGAGCATGAGCGAGGGCAGCAGGTAGTTGTTCCAGATGCCGACGAACTGGAACAGGAACACGGTCACCAGTGCCGGGCCCATCAGCGGCAGCGCGATCCCGAAGAAGGTCCGCCGTTCCCCTGCTCCGTCCAGCCGTGCGGCCTCCAGCAGTTCGTCCGGTACCGAGGCCGCGGCGAAGATCCGGCACAGGTAGACGCCGAACGGGCTGACGCAGCTGGGCAGGAGCACCGACCAGTAGGAGTCGGTGAGATTGAGCTTGGCCATGAGCAGGAACAGCGGCAGGGCGAACATCGGCGCGGGGATGAGGACCGAGGCGAGGATGACGTTGAACACGCTTTCCCTGCCGCGGAAGGTGAACTTGGACAGCGCGTAGCCGGCCATGGCGGACAACAGGGTGCTGACCGACGCGCCGACGAGGCTGTACAGCGCGCTGTTGGCGAGCCAGGTGGAGAAGACGCCGTGGTCGAACGTGAACACCGTCTTGACGTTGGTGAACAGGTCGAAGTGGGAGAACCACAGCGGCGTGCCGGTGTAGAGGTAACCCGAGCCCTTGGTCGCGGAGACGAACAGCCACCACAACGGGATCAGCGTGTACAGGGCCATGAGCCCCAGCACCGCGTTGACGACGACCTTGCTCGCGGTCTCGGTGCCGCGGCGGACCGGTCGGGCCGGTCGGGCCGGCCGGACCGGCCGGCGTTCCAGGGCCGTGCTCATGCCGTCGCTCCCTTGCGCTGGTTGTACTTGAGGAATCCGAACGAGAGCACGAGGGTGACCACGGCGAGCACGACGGATTCGGCCGCGGCCAGATTCTGGCTGCCCATGTCCATGCTCACGGTCGTGTTCATGATCGGGGAGAACTTCGGCGAGACGCCCGGGATGCGCGCGCCGGCCAGCACCGCGGGCTCGGTGTACAGCTGCGCGGTGCCGATGATGGAGAAGACCGTGGTCAGTCCCAGTGCCGGACGCACCAGGGGGATCTTCACCGACCACGCCAGGCGCCGGCCGGTGCAGCCGTCGAGCGCGGCGGCCTCGATCACCTCGGCCGGGATCGTCTGCAGCGCGGAGTAGATGATCAGCATGTTGTAGCCGGTCCAGCCCCACGTGATCATGTTCCCGATCGAGACCGGGACCCACGACGGCGACAGGAAGTCGGTGGTGATCCCGAGGTGGGACAGCGGTCCGGTGAACGGCGAGAGGTCCTTCACCAGCAGGAACGACCACATCACCGCCGCGACCGCGCCGGGCAGTGCGTACGGCAGGAAGAACGTGAGCCGGAACGTCTTGCGCAGCCGGGCCGAGCGGGAGTCCAGCAGCAGCGCGAGCAGCAGGGCCAGGCCGAGCATGATCGGGACCTGCACCAGACCGAGCAGGGCGACGCGGACGATCGACGCGACGAAGTCGTGGTCGCGCAGAGCGGTGGTGTAGTTGGCCAGACCTGCGAACACCGTGGACTGGTGGCCGCCGAACAGTCCGGCGCGGCGGACTTTGAAAAAGCTCTGATAGACGGCGTAGCCGATCGGCGCGACCATCATGGTGAGGAAGAGCACTGCGAAGGGTGCCAGGAAACCCGACGCGGTCAGTGCGGTGCGGCCGTTGCGGCGCCGGAGCCGGCCGGCCGCGGCGGCGCGGCGCGGAACGGTCGGCGCCGATCGCGGCGGC
>JABFXP010000514.1 GCA_013361685.1 Catenulispora sp. | reverse complement strand
GTCCAACTTCGTGCTGTCAGCACTCCCACCGCCATACACGTCCAAGCACAACCCCGACGCGTCACTGGTCAGCGTCCCATCCGCATGCGCCGTCCAATGCTGAGCAGCACTGCCGACGCAGCTGGAGATCACCACCGCGCTCCCGGCGCTCGTCCCAGAGGCGGTCAGGCACTTGCCCAAGGATCGGGCAGTCCCGTCACCGGGCCGGACCCACGCCTGGTTGGAATTGCCGGTGCAGCTGTAAAGGATCACAGCGGTGCCGTCAGTCTGACCGCTCCCGGTGACGTCCGCGCACTTGGCGCCGTTGCCGACGATCTCGCCGGTAGGAGTGGCGGCAGCGCAGCCGGCGGCGGGAGTCAGCCGCCAGATCGCCGTGCCATGAGCGGGGATGGTCGCAGACAGAGCGCTGGAGGTCGTGGAGGTCGTCCCGGTCCAGAGATCTTTCGCGCTGACGGTGCAGCCAGGCAGCCCGATCGACGACAGCGTGGTGGAGACGCTCTGCGCCGAGGAGCCGCGGTTCAGGACCGACACCGCGCGGTCACCGTTGGCCAAAGGTTTGGCCAGCACGTCGACCGAACCGTTCGTGGACACCACCCCGGCCTGCTTACCAGCGCTGTCCTGATCGACAGCGATGATGTCGGTGTTCCCCAGAGCAGCCAAGCCGGCCGAGCTCAACGCGGAAACGTCGGACGACAAGATCATCGGGGCGTTCATCATCGCCCACAACGCGACCTGACTCCGGGATTCGTCAGCGCTCAGCCCGGGATCGCCGGCGATGAGGAAATCGGGGTCGTTCCAGTTGCCAGGATGCGCATACCGCGCGATCCAGCGGTTGTAGCCGTAGTTGGACAGCACCGACGACCACCGCGACGCGTTGGGATTCGAAGCGCTGTAAGTAGCGATGTCCCAGCCTTCACGCCACAACTGCCCGTATTGACCGACCCAGCCCAGCACATCGAACCAGGTCGGATTACCCCACTCACCACTTTGGAAGTAAGCGGGAGCCGATTCGGAGAACACGATGGGGCGACCAGCAGCAGCCAAGGCAGAGGCCTCAGCGCTGTAGGCGTTGCGGTAAGCCTGCTCGGTGGTCTGGCCGGACGGGATGTACACGTTGCAGCCGTCGAGCTTCAGGTAGTCCACGCCCCAGGACGCGAACGTGGCCGCATCATGCGCGAAGTGGTCGGGACCGCCACCGGAGGACCCACTGCCGGGATAACCACCGCAGGTCGTGGAACCGGCGTCCTCATAGATGCCGAAGTTCAGACCCTTGCTGTGCAGGTAGGTGCCGAGCCAGGCCATGCCGTGGGGGAACTTGACCGGGTCGGCGACCAGCGTGCCGGAGGAGTCGCGGGAAGTCGTCATCCAGCAGTCGTCGACGGTGACGGTCTTGTAGCCCTTGGCAGCCAGACCCGTGCTGACCAGGGCGTCGGCGTTGGCCACCACGGTCTGCTCGGTGACGGAGCATTCGTAGTGGGCCCAGTCGTTCCAGCCCATCGGAGGTGTGGTGGCCAAGGTCGTGGCCAGGGCGGTGGCTGCGGCTCGTGGGGCCGCCGGGCCCTGGTCTGCCGGGGTCAGCGCATGCGCGATCCCGGATGTCAGGGGCAGAACGGACAACGTGCAGGACAGTGCGGCGACGGTGAACCGCCGGATACCGCGAGGGGGTGATGACACGGTGCCTCCTTGCTGATTCTTGAGAGATCTGGGGGCGCACGCCGTGCATCAGCACACTGCGGATGCTCGGAAGTGTCAAGGTTCGAGCCCATCCGCACAGATCCGATCATCACGCCGATGGGGGATGACGGGTCGAAACGCCGGTGCCGACACCACTACGCTTGGGCACCGACGCATCGGACGAGGTAGGGGAGATAGCGGGTGTCGTCGACGTCGGCGGTCGCCGTACTGGCGCAGGGGCTGCGGGACCTCAGGGACTTCGCGGACGGACCGGACCCGGCCGAGCTGAGCCGGCGCACCGGACTGACCGAGCAGCAGATCGACGCGGCGCTCGCCGGCAAGCGGCTGCCCACCCGGGAGGTGACGCTCGCGCTGGTCGGCGCCTGGGAAGGCGACGTCGAGGCGTGGCGGGAGTACTGGGGACAGATCGCGGAGCTGGTGCGCGACGAGAAGAGTACGGAGGCCAGCGGCGGGGCGGTTCCGGTGGCGCCGGAGCCCTCGATCATCACCGCGTTGCCGAGCGGCGAGCAGGCGCCTGAAGGCGACGCCGAGACCGAGGCCGTCGCTAACGCGGAGCAAGGCGCAGACGAAGCCGAGCAGGCGGCCGGGACGGGTGTGGGTGCGGAGCCGGTCGTCGCCGAAGCCTCACAGCAGGATGTGGCAGCGAATGCCGAGCACGCTGCGAAAGAAAACGAGCAGACCGGTGAGGCCGAGACTAGCGCCGAGGCTGTCGAAGGTGGCGCCGCGACAGTAGTAGCCGATGACGCGCAGTCGGCTTCGGTCGACGTCCCGGAGTCTGAGGCGGCGGCTGCTGCGTCGGAGACGGCAAGCTCTGGGCAGGCGGCGAGCGCCGCCACCCAGGCTGCGACTGCAAGCGAGTCGACGGCAGCAGCTTCTGAGGCAGCGCCTTCGGAGCAGACGACGCCCGCCGAGGGCCTGCATCCTGTCGTCCTGTCAGCCGAAGCCCCGAGCCCGAGCGGAGACCGGGGCGCGCCGCCGGAATCCGTGAAGAAGGGCGTCCTGGCGCGCGCCGGCATACCGGTGTTGGTGTTCGTGGTCGGTGTCGCCGTGGGCGCGTTCGGTGATCACGCGTTCAGTTCGAAGTCTTCGGCGACTCCGGCGTCGGCGTCGTTGCCGTCGGCGTCGCAGAGCCAGAGCCATGCCGCGCAGCCGACCACGGCCGGGACGTCGGCCACGCGGGGAGTGTCGTCGAGTTCGGCGGCGGTGCCGGGCGGTTCGGGCACGTCGTCAACCTCGTCCTCGGCATCGGCATCGGCCTCGACGTCGGAGTCCGCCTCGGAGTCCGCCTCGGTCTCGTCGTCGGGGTCGGATTCGGCGTCGTCCGGGCCGTCGGTCGCGCCGGGGACGACGCTGGGAACATACCGAAGCATCCAGCTGCCGTCGGCATACAGTGTCGATTTCCTGCATGACACGTACCATCCGGTCAGCGGTACCGCGAACGGTCCGGACACGATGGGGTTCTACGCGACCAGCTTCGTCGACGGCACGTTCTACGCCGACAAGGCGGCGTTGCTGGATCCGCAGGAGACCGGCGATTACAGCTCGTGCCTGGATGACACCCGGTATCAGAAGGATGTGCTGTTGTCGAAGGTGTCGGCCGGCAGCCAGTTCTGTGTTCACACCAGTACCGGGCATCTGGTGTTGGTGACGGTGCAGCGGATGCCGTCGAGCACGGATGCCAACCCGTATGCGGTGGTGGACCTGACGGTGTGGCAGGAGTAGCGGCACCGGAAGACCCGGAATACTTCGACAGCGCCGGATGTGACCCAGGTCACGTCCGGCGCTGTCACATTCGTGGGCTGTGGGGAGTCATAGAGGCGGCGGACCAACAGGTCCGAACCGTGACGAAGCATCATCGAAGCCTCGATAAGGGAGCTCACCATGGAACCGCGCATCGCCAACCCGGCCATGATCCTGGAAGCCGGCGGCGCCGTTCAGGACATGTACAAGTCGATCTACAAGGGCGGGGTGTCGCAGACCATCTTGGAGTTGGTGCATCTGCGGGCCAGCCAGATCAACGGCTGTGCGCCGTGTGTGTTCAGCGGCTTGGCGAACCTGAGGAAGGCCGGGGAGTCCGAGGAGCGGATCGGGCTGGTGGCGGTGTGGCGGGAGGCGCCGTTCTTCACCGATGAGGAGAAGGCGGCGCTGGGCCTGGCGGAGGCGGCGACGCGGATGGCTGACGGGGCGGCCGGGGTGACCGACGCGATCTGGGACGACGCGGCGCAGTTCTTCGATGAGAAGCAGCTCGCGGCGATCGTGATGATGGTGGCGTTGACGAACCTGTTCAACCGGCTGAACGCCACGACGCGGCAGGTCGCGGGCAAGGCCTGGTAGCCGGTGAGCCGATAGCCGGCCAGGAAGACGGCAGGCGACAGGCGACAGGCGACAACCGGTGCGGTGACGCGGTGACGCGGTGATGCGGTGGTGTGGTGCCCGGCTGCGAAGGGGTCGGCCGGACGGCACGCCACCGCAAGGGGTCGGGCAGGTCACACGCGCTGCGCCTTCCGGCGCGGCGGCGTCGCCGGTAGCGTGCGCACATCGACGCAGAGCATTACATCGCCGCACACCGCAAGGAGCGCAGCATGCCCGAGCTTTCCGGCTGGTCACACGTGTCGTTCTCGGTCCGGGACCGGGATGCCAGCGTCCGCTTCTACACCGACGTGCTGGGGTTCAGCACCATGGCGGTGACCGACCAGCCCGACTGGTTGCAGACGCTGATGATTCACCCGACCGGGGTGTGTGTGGCGTTCCAGCAGCACACGGGCAACGCCGGCGAGGCGTTCCACTACGCGACCACCGGTCTTGATCACTTCGGGTTCGGGGTGGGCTCGCCGGAGGACCTGCTCCGGTGGGCTGAGCGGTTCGACGAGCTGGGTGTGGCGCATTCGCCGGTGCGGGACACCGGATTCGGGCAGTTCGTGAGCTTCGAGGACCCTGACGGAATCCAGTTGGAGCTGTTCTACAGCCCGCTGGCGGCCGCCCGGCAGCGGTAGGCGCTCACCGGGGTGAGCGGGCAGCGGGCAGGCCGCGATCGCGACCCAGCCGGACGGCCGGCATCGCGATCGCGGACGTTGCCGCAGACTCGAGCCCCGCTGGAGCAGCGCTCAATACGCCATCCCCATCGCCTCCCGCACCCGCTCCAACGTCGCCTCCGCCTCGACCGTCGCCCGCTCCGCCCCCCGCCGCAGAATCCCCGACAGCAGCGCCCGCTCCCCGGCTACCTCGGCCCGGCGCGCCCGCAGCGGTCGCAGATGCTCGTTCACCGCCTCGGTGGCGTGCCGCTTCAACATCGCCGCGCCGCCGTCGCCGATCTGTTCGGCCACCGCCCGCGGGTCCTCGTCCCGGCACAGCGCGGTGATCAGCAGCAGGTTCGACACCTCGGGACGGTTCGCGGGGTCATAGCTGATGCGCCGGTCGGTGTCGGTCTTGAAGCTCTTGATGACCGCCGCCGTCTCATCCGGCGAGGCCCGCAGCTCGATCGTGTTGCCGCGGCTCTTGCTCATCTTGGTGCCGTCGGTGCCGAGTACGGACGGCGCGTCGGAGATCAGCGCCCTGGGTTCGGTGAACACCGGCCGGTAGCGGGTGTTGAACCGGCGCGCGACGGTGCGGGTCACCTCCAGGTGCGGCAGCTGGTCGCGGCCGACGGGGACCAGGTCGGCGTGGCAGAACAGGATGTCGGCGGCCTGGTGCACCGGGTAGGTGAGCATCAGGGCTGACACCGCCGGGCGGCCGGAGGTGGCGGCCTCGGCTTTCGTGGTGGGGTTGCGTTCGAGCTCGGCCACCGAGATCAGGGACAGCAGCGGCAGCATCAGCTGGTTCAGCGCGGGCACCGCGGAGTGGGCGAACACGGTGCTGCGGGCCGGGTCCACGCCACAGGCCAGATAGTCCGCGACCAGACCGAGGGCGTGGCCGCCGATCTCGGCGCCGGAGTCGCGGTCGGTGACCACCTGGTAGTCGGCGACCAGGACGAAGATGTCCGCGCCGACGTCCTGCAGCCGGACCCGGTTACGCAGCGATCCCAGGTAGTGGCCCAGGTGCAGCGGGCCGGTGGGGCGGTCGCCGGTGAGGACCCGGATCCGGCGGGCGTCGCCCACCAGCTGGGCGTCGAGTTCGGCTTCGGTGAGGAACGCCGCCGGGTCGGACGCCGGCCGGGACGCCGGATCCGCAGTCTGGGAGCCGTCGGGGGTGGTGCCGCCGGCAGTATCGGGGAAACTTGTGGCCTGCGGCAGGTCCGGGGTGGGTACGTCAACAGTGATGCTCATCGTTGTTCTCCCTGCGGGTGGGTCGCGGATCGGGGGTTCAGCGTCGCTTGGCGACCGGACCGCCGTGCCGCCCCCTGCCGGGGCGGAGAACAACGAAGGCCGTCCGGATCGTCGGACGGCCTGTCGGCGTGCAGGTGTGGAGACCGTCCCTAGGACGGACGCCAGCTGGCACACGCGAAGCTTCTCACACGGTCAGGGTATCAGGGTGGGTATGCCGCGCTCAAACCACCAGCGGGAACCGGAACGCCAGCAGGCCGTGGCCCGGCGCGTACTCCCAGTCCCGGTCCGGCATTCGTTGGAACCCGAGCCTGCTGTACAGCCGCTGCGCCGCGGCCATCTCCGGCTTCGTCGACAGCACCAGCGCCGGGCGGCCCTCGGCGCGGGCCCGGTCCAGACAGTGCCGGACCAGGGCCTGCCCGACGCCGTGGCCGCGGGCGGTCTTGGCGGTGGCCAGCATCCGCAGCTCGGCTTCGGCGTCGGCGGCTATGTCGGCGTACTGGCTGCCGGCCACGGTGTAGACGGCGGCGCCCACCACTGTGCCGGCCGGGTCCACGGCCACCAGCTGCCAGGTGCCCTCGGCGGCGTGGCGGGCGGCGGCGTCGGCCAGCCGCGGCAGATACGCCTGCGTGGCCAGGCCGTCATCGCGGTAGGCGGCGGCGGTCAGGTCCCCGGCGGTTTCCAGTTCCTCGGGAAGGGCTTCGCGAATCGTGATCTGCACAGCGCTTGATTGTGCCCGACCGCGGGCCGGGCCGGTGGCGGCGTCTCGGCGGGCGGCCACCGGGCTCCGCAGGAGCCGGCGGGAACCCGACGCGTGCGCGAGGAGTGTGACAGTACGGCCACGATCAGGTGATCTGGGAGTGTGTGCGCCGTCACAGCGCCCCCGGATGGTCCTATGATCGCGCTCGGTAGTCGTTCGGAAGCCGTGCAGGCGGCGGTGCGGGCCGGGGTCTTCGGCACCCCCGGGCCCGCCGATGGAGGTGGTCGCGGTGTCCGGTCAGAAACTGTCGACGGCGCACGCCGATCCGGCCCCCGGCCGGTCGTCCGCGCCGTGGGAGGACGAGCTCACGGGGCTGCCGAGCCGGGCCATGCTGGCCCGCTGGCTGGACGACCGCACCGGGCAGCGCGCGGCCCCGGGGCAGCGGATCGGGTTGTGCAGCGTCGACCTGGACGGGTTCCGGCAGATCAACGCCCTGCTGGGGTTCGGCGCAGGCGACCGGTTCCTGGCGGCGGTCGCGGCGCGGCTGCGCACGGCCCTGGAACCGGGCGGGCATCTGCTGGCCCGGACCGGCGGTGACGAGTTCGCGGTCCTGGTGGACTACGGCGGCGACGCCGGGGACAGCGGTAGTGGCGGCGG
>JABFXP010000032.1 GCA_013361685.1 Catenulispora sp. | reverse complement strand
GGCGGCGCGCGCCTGTCCGGCGGGCCTGCGCGGTTCTGCGCGGGTCCGGCCGGGCCCAGCAGGTCCGGCCGCCGCCCCACGGACCGCGGTCGCGTGCTGCTCAGCGCGGCTGACGACCTCCGCGTGCGGCCACTCCGGCCGCAGTTATCATCACTCTGATACAGTCCGGATGCGCAGCACCACGGTGGTGTTCGCCGGCACCGTCCACGAGCGCGTGCCCACCGGCACGCGGATCGGGATGGTGGTCATCGGGCGGTGGGGGAGCGACAGGGGGTTGGACCCGTAGTCGGTCTCGACGGTGCCGTCGACGACCAGCCAGTTGCCGGTCTCCGGATACCACAGGGTCAGGCCGTCGAAGGCGGCGGCCGCCATGATCTCGACGACCTGGTCGCCCTCGGCGGCCTGCCGCGCCGCCTGCAGTTGGGCCTCGCGCGCGCTCGGCTCGCGGGTCCTGGCGGGCTGCGGCGGCGCGGCGGGCTGCCGGGGCGGCACCGTGACGTGCTCGACTGTGACATCACCTCGGTGACCGGGTATCTGTCGTCCCACCGAAGCTTCACGCCCTTCTGACGTACCTCTGGTGCGAGTGGCGGGGATACATCAGCACGTCCTGAAGTACCACAGTAGTACTACAGTTTTCTTACACCCACCGGGTAGACCACGCAAGCCGGTGGCGAGTCACACGGAGAGTGAATGGCCATGGCCGTCGGCTACCGCGACATCGCAGAGCACTACCGCAGCGGCATCCTCACCGGGCAACTGCCGTTCGAGCAGCCGCTGCCGTCCGTCCGCGACGTGGCCAAGCAGTTCGGCGTCACCGACAAGACCGCCCACCACGGCCTGCACCAACTCGTTCTGGAGGGCCTGGCCCTGGCCACTCCGCGCGGCTTCGTCGTCGCCTACCGCATCCTGGACACCGAGACGCTGCGGGTGCCGATCGACGGGGTGCGGCTTCGGGGTTTCCTGCCGGTGGAGGGCGAGCTGAAGGAGATAACCCTGGCCGGCCTGGCCCCCACCCCGGCGCCGGTCGCCAGCATGTTCGGCATCGAGCCCGGCGCCGCCTCCGTGCTGCGGCAGGGCCGCATCGTCCGCGGCGGCCACATGGTGGCGCACACGGTCAGCCGGTTCCCGGCGAAGTGGGCCGACCACATCCCCGAGCTGCTGTCCGCGACCTCGACCCCGCCCGGCTCGGTCGCGCGCATCGAGGCGGTCCTGGGCCACCCCACCGAGGTCACCTACGACCGCTGCGAGGTGGACGTCGCCGGCAAGGACCTGGCGCAGCTGCTCGGGGTGCCGGTGAACGACCCGATCATGATCCGCACGACGATCCGCCACGACCGCGACGACGTCATCGAGTACGGTCAAGCCGTCACTCCCCGCAACGTCGTCGTGGAGAACGAGTACCGCCGCCGTCGGTGACGGCGGCAGACCTGGAGACCGGATTGTGCTGACAGCCCTCGTCCGGGTGCTGCTCCTCCTGTTCTGCGGCGGCGCCCTGGTGCTGCTCGCCGTCGCCGGCTACGGCGGCCTCAGCCGGCGGCGCCGCCCCGGCGCCGCCGACTTCGTCGTCGTCCTGGGCTCCACGCTCACCGCGGACCGGCGGGTCCCGCCGCTGCTGGCCGCGCGCCTGGACCGCGCCCGCGACGTCGCCGAGCGGCTGCGCGAACGCGGCGGCGCGCCGCTGCTGATCGTCTCCGGCGGGAAGACGTCGCGGGATCCGGCGAGCGAGGCCGGCGCCATGGCCGCCTACCTGATCGACCGGGGCGAGACCGAGGCCGGGGTGCTCCGCGAGGACCAATCCCTGACCACCAAGGACAACCTGCGCCGCACTGCGGAACTGATGCGGCGGCGAGCGGGATCCGGCGGCCACCGCTGCGCCATCGTCAGCAGCGACTACCACTGCCTGCGCGTGGCGCTGCTCGCCCGGCAGAACGCGCTGGCCGCCACGGTCGTCGGGGCCCGCACGCCGGCCCGCGAATGGCCCGTCGCGCTGCTCAGAGACTGCGCGGCACTTCTCGTCACCTGGTGGAAGACGACCGCCGTGGTCGCGATCGCGCTCGTCGTGGTGGGCGTGCTCGTCTGATACGGCGCGGTGCGGCACCGGTGTCGCGATCCGCGGACCGCCTTCACCGCGGACCGCCCCAACGGCCCTCACCGGCCTACCGCAGCCCGGCCCGCTCCTCGATCAACGTCGTCGCCGCCTCGTCCAGCGCCATCCGCATCAGCGCCAGCACCGAGTCCAGAGCCAGCGGGCGCAGCCGGTCCAGGCCGCTGAGGATGTCCGGCCAGGCGTCGGCGGGATAGCCGGCGGCCTCGAACGGCGCCCAGATCTGGTCCATGTAGAGCCGCACGAAGCCGCGCGCCACCGCCTGGACGTGGGTCCGGGCCTCCGCCGCCGCCTTCAGCGCGCTGGCCGGCGGGATGCCCAGCGCCATCAGCTCCGCGCCGATCCGGGTCAGGCGGGGGGAGCGCTCCTCGTAACGCCCGTTGCCCAGCGGACGCAGCAGGCCGAGGTCCACCGCGGCGTCCAGCAGGGCCGGGCCGTCCTCGGATTCCTCGTCCAGACCGGGGAACAGGGTGTGGATGTCCTCCAGGCGGACCACGCGGCGCTCGCCGTCGTCGAAGGCCTGGTGCACGGCCGCGGCGAAGGACATGAACTCGGCGCCGCCGCCGAGCATGCGGCGGATCGACTCCAGGGTGAAGCCGTCGGCCTGCAGGCGCTTGATCTGCTCCAGCCGGGCCAGATGCTCCGGGCCGTAGTAGCCGACGCGGCCCCGCACGGTCGGCGCCGGGAGCAGGCCGCGGGACTGGTGCTCGCGGATGTTGCGGACCGTCATGCCCGACAGGCGCGCGAGGTCGTCGACGCGGTACTCCTCGTCGCTCACCCCGTGCGCCTCTTCCCGATGCCGGTCGTCCGTCCGTAAGGGGGCTGAGTTCAGGGTTTCCGCTCAATCCGCCGACGGCTGGTTGGAACTTGGTACCTGCGATGATACTTGATCTGATCTCTTGAGTTAGGTTTGCGTAGGGGTGCCATGACCGACAGAAGTCCCGCGGTGCGCCGCATCGACGCGGCTCAGCTGCCCGCCGAGGTGGTGGACCTGATAGCCGCGCTGCGTCCGGGCGAGGCCCTGACCGTGACCCGCGACGGCGAGGCGATCGCGAAGATCACCGGCTCCGGCGGTCCGCTGGAGGGCACGGTCATCCGGTCCGGCACGGCGCATTCCGGGCACCAGGATCCGCGCCCGGGCTCGCATCCGGGCCCGCACTCCGACCCGCACGCGGCCCGCGACCAGCGGCGGCCCGCCGACGTCACCGTCGTCGCCACCGCGATGAAACTGTCCGAAACCGTCCGTACCACCCTGTCCACCGAACTCGGCGCCGACTACATCGTGCTCGACATGGAGACCGCGCCGGAGACCTCCGACATCCTGCTGGTCCCGCCGATCAGCCTCCAGCTCCTGGGCGCCCTGCGCGACCGGTTCCCGTCCGCCCGCGTCATGGTCGCCGAGGTCGAGGACCCCGAGCTCGGCATCGACTACCGCGGCCCGGTGCGGCGCATGCTCGACTCCGGCGTCGAGGCCTATCTGGCCTCGACCACCCTGCCCCGGCTGGCCAAGCAGCTCGACCGGGCCGTGGCCCACCGGCCGCAGCTCGCCGCCGACTCCGCGCGGCTGGCGATCGAGGCCGGTCTCGACTACTGAGAACGCGCCGCCCGCGCCGTCCGCGGCCGGCATCGGCGCGGACGGCGCGGGCGGTTGAGCGCAGGGGTCTGGCTCAGGACGCAGATCAGGACGCAGATCAGGACGCAGATCAGGACACGGTCACGTCGTCATACAGCGTGTAGGTCGCGTCTCCGGGGTAGTTGTCGTCCTTGCTGGTCAGGGTCAGCGTGTACGAGTGCCCCGCGGTGACGGCCTTGGAGACCTGCTTCCACCCGGCGCCCTGCGTGCACGTCTTGGCCAGCACGGTGGTCGTGGTGCCCGCGGTGTTGTCCTTCAGCGTGGCGGTGGCCCAGTCGTAGGTCACGGTGTCCGGGCAGGTGACGTTGTACCAGAACGCGAGCGTCGAAGCGCCGCTCGGCACCGTGAACGTCTGGTTGATCGAGGAGGTCGCGGACGGGCTGGTCGAGCCGACCATCGCCGCGTAGCCGCCGGAGTGCGCCCCGCTGTTCGCGACGCCGGTGCTCCCGGCTGCCGTCCAGCTGCTCAGGCTCCCGGTCTCGAAGCCGCCGTTGGCCACGCCGCCGCCGCTGGTGGACGTCACGGTGAAGGTGAACGCCGTGGTCCCGGAGGCGTTGGTGGTGTCCGTCGCCTTCACCGTCACCTGGCTGGTGCCCGCGGCCGTCGCGGTGCCGGAGATCAGGCCCGAGGAGCTGATCGACAGCCCGGCCGGCAGCCCGGTCGCGCTGTAGGTGAGGGTCTGGCCGCCGGCCGAGTCGTGCCCGGTGATCTGCAGGTTCACGGTGCCGTTCTGCGCGACCGTCTGGTTCCCGGGGTTGTCCACGGTGACCGTGTTGCCGCTGCCCGCGGGCTTGGTCAGCAGGCAGCCGGAGATCGTCAGGTCGATGGCGTTGGCCGAGTTCAGGCAGGTGGTGACCCAGTAGATCTCCTGCCCGTACCCCTGGCCCTTGGTCGCGGTGGTGGTGCCGTCGGCGTTGACCTCGCACGGGTTGTTCAGCGTGCACATCTGGCCGTCTTCGTTGATCGTGTTGTTGACCCCGATCACCGTGTTGGTGTTGGTGTCCACGACCGGCGAGCCGGAACTGCCGCCGATGACCTCGCAGCCGCCGTTCAGGTCGTAGCGCAGCGAGTCGTGCATGGTCCACTGGTCTTCGCGCAGTGTGGCGGCGAACCCGTTGAGGTTGCAGGCCCAGATCCGGGACCAGTACGCCGACGGGATGGATATCGGCTCGGTGCTGGCCGGGTGGGTGGCCGAGATGGTCAGCGGCGTGGCGCCGGTGCGGCCGGTGAGCGAGGCGAAGGTCTCGTTGAGCTCGTAGATCGAGATGTCGGTGCCGGTCATCGTCGCGTAGAGCAGCTTGTCGGCCCGGACGGTGCCGATGGAGCTGCCGGCGGAGTTCAGCAGGGTGCCGGAGCGGCTGCTGGAGACGTTCTGCAACACCGTCCCCTGCGAGGGCATCCCGCCCTCCCAGCAGTGGCCGGCGGTCAGCATGAGCGCGTGGTCCGTGCTCAGCGAGGACGGATAGCGGACGTAGGAGGCGGAGCAGTCGTCCAGGGCGATGGTGCTGGCCAGGCTGGCCGAGGCCAGCGCCGGCGCCCGGTGCCCGGTGGTGGGGGCGGTACTCGCGGCGGCGGTGCCGGCGGTGAGCGCGGCCGCGAGGGTCACGGCCAGGGCGGCGAATACCGCCGCTTTTCGCTTGAGCATGGGGTCTCCATGTGGCGAGGTGGTGGTGGCATACACGATCGGTAGGCGGATCGTAAGGATGGATCGGGCGAGTGTCAACGTGTCCTGATATAAACGGCCGGTCGATCATGCCTTTCGCGCCATGAGAGGCTCGGTGCCGTGGCTCCCTATCAACGGTCTGATCATCCCGAGCTGTGGGACTTCCTCGCGGCGCTGCCCCCGGGCGCGATCCTGGCCGGGACGGTGGCCCGGATCGAGAACTTCGGCGTGTTCGTCGCGCTGGACGACGGGCCGCCGCATCCGTACTACGCCGGCGTCGGCTTCATCACCGTTCCGGAGCTGTCCTGGCGGTGGTTCCGGGACCCGAGGGACATCGTCACGGTCGGCCGGCGCGTGTCCTGCGAGTTCCTCCAGTTCGACGACTGGAACCTGGAGGCCCGGCTGTCGCTGCGGGCGACGACGCCGGATCCGTTCCAGGCGTTCGCCGACACCGTGGAGCCGGGCCGCGAGATCGCCGGGCGGGTGACCGAGGTCTCCCCGCTCGGCGCTTTCGTCGAGGTCGCCCGGGAATGGTTCGGGCTGCTTCCCGGCGAGACGTCGTTGGCGGTCGGAGCGGAAGTCGCGGTGGTCATCACCGAGATCGACCGGCGGCGGCGGACGATCCGACTGGAGCGCCGATAGCGCCGGTAACGCCGGTAACGTCGCCCACACCGCTTCAGAGCAGCGTCTCCGGCTCGGCGCTGTCCGATTTCGGCCCGGCGAACTCCGCGACGAGCCGCTGCGTCAGCCCGGTGTTGCGGGGTTGTCCGGCGACCTCCACCGCCAGGCGCAGGGCTTTGCGCTGCCCGACCAGCACCACCGACGTCTTGGCGCGCGTGACCAGCGTGTAGAGCAGCGCGCGGCGCAGCAGCAGGCCGCCGGACTCGGTGGTGATCGGGGCGACCACGAACGGGTACTCGCTGCCCTGCGACCGGTGGACGCTGATCGCGTACGCGTGCAGCAGGTCCTCCAGCTCGTCGAAGTCGTAGGCGACGGTCTCGTTGTCCTCGGTGAGGACGGTCAGGGTCCGGTCCTCGGTGTTGATCGCGGTGACGGTGCCGGTGGTGCCGTTGAACACCCCGGCGCGGCCCTTGAGGTAGTCGTTGCGGATCTGGGTGACCGCGTCGCCGACCCGGAACACCGCCGCCCCCGACCAGTGCTCCGGGCGGCCCTCGACCGCCGGGTTCAGCCGCTCCTGGATGCGCCGGCCCAGCTCGATGGTGCCGGTGTGGCCCTTGCGCGAGGGGCACAGCACCTGCACCTGCGTGTGGTCCACGCCCTGCTTGGCCGGGATCAGGTGGGTGGCGATCTCCACCACGCGGTCGGCCACCGCCGCCGGGTCGTCGCAGTCCTCGAACCAGAAGCCGGGGGAGGCGTGCAGGACCGGCGGCCGGCCCTGGCGGATCAGGTGCGCGTTGGTGGTGATGGAGCTGCCGGCGGCCTGGCGGAAGACGTGCGTGAGCCGGGTGTGCGGGACGTCCGGCACCCGCAGCAGGTCGGCCAGCACCCGCCCGGCGCCGATCGAGGGCAGCTGGTCCTCGTCGCCGACCAGCAGCAGGTGGCCGCCGGGCACCAGGCGCCCGGCGAGCTTGGCGGCCAGCGACACGTCCAGCATCGACGCCTCGTCCACCACGATCAGGTCGGCGTACAGCGGGTCGTCGTCGAACAGGGCGCCGGAGTCGGTGCTGTCCTTCTTGTCGGCGACCAGGCGGTGCACGGTCATCGCCGGATGCCCGGTCAGCTGCGCCAGGCGCTTGGCCGCCTTGCCGGTCGGCGCGGCCAGCGTCACCTTGCCGCCGCCGGCCCGGACCAGCGCGGCGATGGTGTCCACGGTGCGGGACTTGCCGCAGCCGGGGCCGCCGGTGAGGACAGAGACGGTGTTGGTCAGGGCCATGCGCACGGCGGCGAGCTGCTGGG
>JABFXP010000821.1 GCA_013361685.1 Catenulispora sp. | reverse complement strand
CCGCCGAGCGACCCCGCCGCCAGCGCCACCACCACCGCCACCCACGTCCGGTCGAACAGCCGGATCCCGGCGAGCAGCGTCACCAGCACCAACCCGCCCGTGAGCAGCACCGAGGCCGTGGCCAGCCGCCGCGAGGCGTGGTCCGGGACGTGGCGGACCGCCGTCACGTCCCCGAAGTAGAAGCGCTCGGCGCGCCGTGCGATGCGAGCCGTGGACTGGCGGTATGAGTCGGCCAGATACGGCATCCACACCATCGGCGCCACCATGCCGACCAGAAACGTGAAGCCCATCAGCATCCAGCGCGCCATATGCAGCCACCACGGGTCCCGGCGCTCGCCCTCCTGCCGGCGGCTCAGCAGACCGAGCAGATAGGCCATCCGCCACGTCATCCGCCACAGCGCCCGGAACTTGCCGACCGGCGGCCGGGGCGGTTCCGCGGCGTGCGCCTCGGCCAGGCCGGCGCGCGCCGCTGCCAGGTCCGGGAACGCGTCCTGGAGCACCAGCAGCTCGGCCGCGCGCTCCGGCGTGGTCGGGTCCCGGCCGGCCAGTGTCGCCAGTTCCAGCACGATGCGGTTCTGGACCAGCAGCGCCGCGCAGAACCCGTACGGCGCCAGCGCGAGCAGCGGCCCGCCGATCAGCGCGCCGCGCGACACCGCGCTGCGGGTCCCGCGGCGCAGCACTTCGGCGCGGCACTTCCGGAGGTCCCATTCGGGGTGTTCGGCCCGCAGCGCCGGTATTTGCTGCGCCGCGACCGGGCCCAGCCGGCCGACGCCGAAGGTCGCCAGGGTCTCCGGGAGGTGCCGGGGATCGTGTCTGACCCGGCCGAGCAGCGCGCGCACCGTGGCCTCGCCGATCTCGTCGGCCGTGCTGGGGCTCGCGTCCGGGTCCGGCACCCGTCCACTGTCCGGCACGCTCCCGGCCGCCGCACGCGGGACTGCTCCGGGAACGCCGAACGGGTCCCGCCGCGGGGGGTGGCGGGACCCGTTCTCAAAACCTCAACGCGCGGGTGTGGAGCGTGGTTCAGGCGTTGACGGTCGCCTTCTGGGTCTCCTCGATCAGCACCACCAGGGCCGCCACCAGACCGGCGACCAGGTTGCGGGAGGTCTCGTCGACCAGGTTGCCCTCGCTGTCGAAGCGCTCCCAGTTGTTGCCGACGTGCACCTCGGGCTTGGTGACGACCTTGGCGTCCAGCCAGTGGAAGACGTCGCGCAGGTGGTTCTGGGCGCGGACGGTGCCGAAGGCGCTGCCCGAGGCGCCCATGATGGCGACCGGCTTGCCGGTCAGGACCGACTCGCCGTAGGGGCGGGAGGCCCAGTCCAGGCCGTTCTTCAGCACGCCGGGGATCGAGTAGTTGTACTCGGGGGAGGCGATCAGGACGCCGTCGGCGGCGGCGATCTTCGCGCGCAGGTCGACCACCGACGCCGGCGGCTCGGCCTCCAGGTCCTGGTCGAAGTACGGCAGCTCGGCCAGGCCGTCGTAGATCTCGATCTCGACGCCCTCCGGCGCCAGCTGCTTGGCGGCGCGCACGAGCGCGGAGTTGGTGGACGCCTTACGGAGCGCACCGGAGAAGGCGAGAATCTTGATGGTCACTTCTGAAACTCCCGGGTCTGGGTCGTGAGGTGTGCAGCGGGACGGCTGCGCACCCTGGCCTACTCGGTAACACTCCGTGGGTCGGTTACCTTTCGTAAGGTTGAAGGTAGGCGCCGGGCTTACGGTTGTCAAGTTGCATACGAAAGGTAAGCTTGAATCATGGCAGAGCACCTGACCGCACAGACCGACGCGGGGGAGCAGGACTGCCTGAGCTCCTTCTGCCCCCGCTTCCACACCGCCGTCGAGATCATCGGGCGCCGCTGGTCCGGCGCGATCCTGCGGGCCATGCTGGCCGGCGCGACCCGCTACACGGACATCGTCGCGGTCGTTCCGAAGCTGTCCGACCGGCTGCTGTCCGAGCGGCTCAAGGAGTTCGAGGCGGTCGGCATCGTGGACCGCGTCGTGATCCCGGACACCCCGGTCCGGGTCGAGTACCGCCTCACTCAGAAGGGCGCCGAGCTTGCTCCGGCGTTCCGCGAGCTCGCGGACTGGGCCGAGAAGTGGATCGAGCTGCCGCCGCTGCCCGAGGGCGTGGACTGCCAGGAATCCCTCCTGGCGCCCGGCGAGGGCCGCTGACGACGGGACCCCGGGTGCCGCTAATCTGACGCTTGTCAGAGGTGATCACGGCCACGAAGTTGGGGGACGACGATGTCCGCAACCGACCAGCCCGCCGCGTTCGGGGAGCTGCTCTGGACGCCGAGCGAGGCGCTGCGCCTGCACTCGCCGCTCCAGCGCTACCTGGACTGGCTGCCCGCGCAGGGCGTCGGGCCGTTCCCCTCCTACGCCGAGGCCTGGCAGTGGTCCGTCGACCATCCGGCCGAGTTCTGGGAGACGCTCTGGCGCTACTTCGACGTCCAGTCGGCCACGCCCTACACAGCCGTGCTGCCGGACTCGCGGATGCCCGGCGCCCGCTGGTTCCCCGGCGCCACGCTGAACTTCGCCGAGCACGTCCTGCGGGCCGCCGCCGACGACCGGCCCGCGCTGGTCTTCGTCGAGGAGGGCGCTGAGCCGGTCGAGACGTCCTGGGCCGCGCTGCGCCACCAGGTGGCCGGGCTGGCCGCCACGCTGCGCTCCTGGGGCGTCGGCCCCGGCGACACGGTCGCTGCGTTCCTGCCCAACACCCCGCACGCGATCGTCGCCGTGCTCGCCGTCGCGTCGGTCGGCGCCGTCTGGTCCTCCTGCGGCCCCGACTTCGGCACCCAGGGCGTCCTGGACCGCTTCGCCCAGATCGAGCCCAAGGTCTTCATCGGCGTGGACGGCTACCGCTACGGCGGCAAGCGCATCGACCGCCGCACGGAGTGCATGCAGGCGCGCGACGCGCTGCCCACGGTCCAGCACACCATCTGGGTCGACTACCAGTTCCCGGACGGCCCGGGGTGCGCGGAGAGCATCCGATGGACCGAGGCGGTCGCGGGCCCGCGGCACGGTGCCGACTCGGAAGCCGGTGTGCCCGCTCTCGAGTTCGCGCAGGTGCCTTTCGAGCACCCGCTGTGGATCCTCTACTCCTCGGGCACCACCGGCCTGCCGAAGGGCATCGTCCACGGCCACGGCGGCATCCTGCTGGAGCACTACAAGGCCATCGCCTTCCACATGGGCGTCGAGGAGGGCGACCGGTTCTTCTGGTACTCCTCGACGAGCTGGATGATGTGGAACGTGGTGCTGGGCTCGTTGTTGCTGGGTGCCACGGCGGTGCTGTACGACGGCAGCCCGGCCTACCCCGACGTCAGCGGTCTGTGGCAGCTCGCGGAGAAGACCCGCGCCACGCTGCTCGGCACCAGTGCCGGCTACCTGATGGCCTCGCAGAAAGCCGAGCTGCACCCCGGCGACGACTTCGACTTGTCGGCGCTGCGGGCGATCGGCTCCACCGGCTCCCCGCTGCCGCCCACCGGCTTCCGCTGGGTCTACGAGGCGGTCGGCGCGGACATCTGGCTGAACTCGCTGTCCGGCGGCACTGACGTGTGCACCGCCTTCGTCGCCGGGAACCCGCTGCTGCCGGTGTACTCCGGTGAGATCCAGTGCCGCGGCCTGGGCTGCCGGGTCGAGTCCTGGGACGCCGAGGGCAAGCCGCACATCGGCGAGGTCGGCGAGCTGGTCCTGACCGCGCCGACGCCGTCGATGCCGGTGTTCTTCTGGAACGACCCGGACGGTCACAAGTACCACGACGCCTACTTCGACGTCTTCCCCGGCGTGTGGCGGCACGGCGACTGGTGCACCGTGACCGAGCGCGGCGGCGTGGTGATCCACGGCCGCTCCGACTCCACCCTGAACAAGCAGGGCGTCCGGATGGGCTCGGCGGACATCTACGAGGTCGTGGAGAAGCTGCCGGAGATCCGCGAGTCGCTCGTGATCGGCGTGGAGCTGCCGGACGGCGGCTACTGGATGCCGCTGTTCGTGCACCTGGCCCCGGACGCGGTCCTCGACGACGCGCTGCGGGGCAAGGTGGCCGCCGCGATCCGCGCCGAGCTCACCCCCCGGCACGTCCCGGACGAGCTGATCGCCGTCCCCGGAGTCCCGCACACCCGCACCGGCAAGCGCCTGGAGATCCCGGTCAAGCGCCTGCTCACCGGCGCCGACCCGGCCAGGGCGGTGAACCTGGGCACGGTCGACGACCCGGCGCTGATCCAGTGGTTCATCGACTACTCGAGCAGCCGCGATTCAGGGGACTGAGTACCCGGGCTCGCGATATTGCCGGCCTGCCGCGACGGGTGCTGCTGACAGCGCGGACGATCGGCACGATCCGGCGCTCGCAGGGCGCAAGCTGGCCTATCATCGTGCTCAAGCGTGTCAGGATGCTGCGTTGGGCGACACACGGGGGTGTGATGAGAGTCGAATCCGGAACCGGTCCGCCGGTCCGCGGCAGCCGGCCGGCCGCCGCGCGGCACCCGTACGCGGGGTCCCGCCGATGACCGGGCACTCCGACCCCCGCCGGGATCCGCCTCTGGGCGTCCAGGGCGGCCGGGAACGCCGCTGGCCGGCGCCGAGCGGACCTCGCCCCCGCGGGCCGAAGGACCGGTCCGCGCCGTGGGCGCTGACGTTCGCGGTGCTGCTCGGCCTGCCGCTGACGTTGGTCATGGGCGTGCTCGTGCTGCTGGAGGGTGTGCAGTGGGGCATGTGCAGCCCGGACTACACCTGCGGCGGGTTGTCGTCGCCGAAGATGTTCATCAGCTGGGCGGCCGGCGGCCTGGGTTTCGTCGGCGGAACCGTCCGGGTCGCCATGCTGGACCGCGTGGACCAGCGCCGCGCCCGCTGGCTGTGGGCGTGGGTCGCCGTGGTCACCCCGGTGGTCGTCACCGTCGTGGCCTACAACGCGGCCAAGACCCGGTAGCCCGGCGGCGGTGGATCCCGCCGCCGGCCCCGGCGCCTGCCCGCGCCGTCCCGCCCGGCTCAGCTCATGTCGGCCCGGTTCAGCCGGAGCTCAGCGTTCGACCGGAGCTCGGCTCAGATCCCGCCCGGCCCCGGCGGCAGCCCGAACTGCCCGCCGGAGACGGACAGCTGGGCGAACCGCGGCACCGGCGACGGCGACCACGGTTCTCCGGGGACGGTGCGGAAGTTGGCCCGGAACTCCGACATCAGCGCGTCGAAGACCGGGGTGCCGCTGCTGCTCGCGGCCGCGCTCGCGGGGCCGCTCCTGCTGTTCTCGTACATTGTCAAACCACTGTCTTCCGGCCGGCGGGCGGCGGGGATGAAGCTGTTCACTGCGGGGGACCGGCCGACTCAGACAAGGTCGACCAGGTCCGCGATCGACTTCACGATCCGCGAGGGGCGGAACGGGAACCGGTCGATCTCGTCGGCCTGGGTCACACCGGAGAGCACCAGGAAGGTCTCCAGGCCGGCTTCGATACCGCACAGGACGTCGGTGTCCATGCGGTCGCCGATCATCGCCGTCACCTCCGAGTGCGCCTGGATCTTGTTCAGACCCTCACGCATCATCAGCGGATTCGGCTTGCCGACGAAGTACGGCTCGACCCCGGTGGCCTTGGTGATCAGCGCGGCCACCGCGCCGCAGGCCGGCTGCGGGCCGTCCGGCGTGGGGCCGGTGGCGTCCGGGTTGGTGGCGATGAACCGGGCGCCGTTGGTCACCAGGCGGATGGCCCGGGTGATGGCGTCGATGCTGTAGGCGCGGGTCTCGCCGAGCACCACGTAGTCCGGGGCGGCCTCGGACAGCGTGTACCCGACGTCGTACAGGGCCGTCGTCAGCCCGGCTTCCCCTATGACGTAGGCGGTCCCGTTGGGCCGCTGGTTGTCGAGGAACTGCGCGGTGGCCAGCGCCGAGGTCCAGATGTGCTCCTGCGGCAGCGGGATCCCGATACTGGTCAGCCGGGCCGACAGGTCGTGCGGGGTGTAGATCGAGTTGTTGGTCAGGACCAGGAAGGGACGGTCCTTGGCCCGCAGCCGGCGGATGAACTCGTCCGCGCCCGGGATCATGTGCCCCTCGCGGATCAGGACGCCGTCCATATCGGTCATCCAGCTCTCAACGGGCTTGCGGTCATGCACTTCGATGCGCTCCTGGAATGGAAGGGGGCAGTTCACAATGACGTGGCGGTGACCATCATTCCAGAAGTGAAAAGGTTTAGCGCCGGTGCGCGTGTCGCCTCGCGGCGGAAAGCTCGCCGCGGCTCCAGCCGAACGGTATTCCGCGACGGCGTTAGTTGAGGCCCGGGGACATCTTCTACGCACCGGCGACCACGAGGGTAGCACGCGTGATCGGTACGGTGCCCAAACGCACTGGTCACCGGGTCGCGAGGACGGCGCCCGAAGCGGGTGCCGGAGGCATCCCGCGCGGCCGGTGACGGCCCTCGATCCTCCGAACAGCGCAGCAGCCGTTCGCGGGCCCCGCATCGGGCGGACAGGCTGCTTGAGTGCCCGCAACGCGGCGGGCCCCTTGGAGGAGGTTTTTTCGTCATGCATAACCGGATCCTCAAACTGACCGCGACCGCCGGCGCCACCGCGCTTCTGGCCGGACTCGGCACCGTCGCGGCCACGTCGGCCTCGGCTGCCGCGACGGCTCCTGCTGCCACCGCCACCCACGTCGTCCCGGCGAGCACTCCGGTCGCGACCCACCCGTCGGCCCCGGACTGGTGGGGTTGGTGGTGGTGCGCGGGTTACCCGTACCCGGTCACCGTCTCGATCCCGGGTCTGCTCTGCATACACCTCTGATCGGCCCGCTCTGTATAGGGAAAACCACGGAACAGCGGGGCCGGACGACGTTCAGCGTCGTCCGGCCCCGCGCCGTGTGTCAGCTCTGCGACTGTCTTCCCTTTCGCGACCGGACGCTGCGATGCGCCCGCCGCTCCGCTGCTCTACTGCTTCGCCGGCTCCTCCAGCGCCGCGGCGTCGTCCGGCACCGCGTCCACGATCACCGGCTCCACCGTCGCCGCGGTGGCCGCGGCCGCCTGCTGGGCCGCGATCACCGGGTTGATCAGCACCACGGCGTCGGTGTCCGCGGTGTCCGCGGTGGCGACCCGGGCCTCGGCGGCGTTCTTCTGCTCGGCCCGCTCAATCCGCTCGGCCCGCTCAGCCTGCTCGGCGGCGGTGGCCGGAGTACGGCTCTTCTTGAAGAAGTGCTCGTGGATGTGGTCGTCGAGCAGCAGCAGTCCGCTCCAGCGCCGGGCGTCCAGGACCCGCAGCAGCGGGATCTGGCGCAGTTCCAGGGTGAGCAGCGTGGCTATCGTGGCCGCGATCGCCTCCTTGAGCAGCCCCAGCCCGCACGCCGCGCCGATCGCGGCGCAGGCGAAGATGCTGGCGGCGGTGGTGATGCCGTGCAGCACCTCGTGCTCCTCGACGGTCTGCCGGAAGCACAGGCCGCCGCCGATGAAGCCGATGCCGGTGACCGCACCGGCCAGGATCGTGCTGGCCCCGTTGCCGGCCAGCACGCCGATCAGCGCGGTGGCGGCGCCGAGCAGCGAGAAGGTGCGGTCGCCGGCCAGGGCGCCGCGCAGCTGCCGTTCGAAGCCCAGCGCGAAGGTCAGCACCCAGGCCAGCGCGATCCGGCCGACGGCGTCCCAATGGGTCGGGACCTTGATGTTCTCGGCCTGCTGCGCGGCTGTCAGCAGCACCGCCCCCATTGCGTGCATCTTCCTTGTCCTCCCCGGCCGTGTCGGCGTGTCCTGATGCCGATCCAACGGAACCTTAGAGGCACGGCGGGCGGGGCCGGTAGCCGAGCCGGCACCGGGTCCGGCTCGTGACCGAACGGTTATCGCCGCCGGTGGGGGCCGCTGGATGATCGATCGCCAGGCGGTACCGTAGCGCCCATGGTGTCAGCGCTGGGCGACCGGCTCGCCGCCGGCTTGTGGGGCTGGCTGAGCAAGGCCGGGAAGGTGCGCGCCGGCTCGGTGGCCGCGCGCCGCTTCGCCGCGTTCGGCGAGGGGTCCACGATGGCCTTCCCGCCGGGCACCGTGTTCGGGGAGCGCTACATCTCCATCGGGGCGCACGTGCTGATCGGCGCCACCGTCACCATCTCCGCCGGGTTCGTCCCGGGCCTGGACCTGGGCCCGGCGCCGCTGGTGCGGATCGGCGACGGCGTGGTGCTGGGCCGGGGCAGCCACGTGGTGGGCCACCGCTCGATCGACATCGGCGACGACGTCTACACCGGGCCCAACGTCTACATCACCGACCAGAACCACGGCTACGACGACCCCGACGTGCCGATCGGCAAGCAGTGGCCCAGCGAGGCCCCGGTCAGCATCGGTCCCGGCTGCTGGATCGGCACCAACTCGGTGATCCTGCCGGGCACCGTCCTGGGCCGCAACGTGGTGGTGGCGGCCGGCTCGGTGGTCCGCGGCGAGTTCCCGGACCACTGCGTCGTGGGCGGCGTGCCGGCCAAGATGCTGCGCCGCTACGACGCCGAGACCGGCTGGGCGCGGGTCGACTCGGTCTCCCTGCCGGCCCAGCCCTTCGAACCGGCCCAGCCCAGGAACGCCAGCCCGGCCAACGGATAGAGCGAGCTCAGCAGCAGCTGCGCCGGGTTCATGGCCGGCGAGGGCCCGAGGACCTTGTGCGGCACCGCCCAGATCAGGAACGACAGGAACACCGCGCACCACGCCACCGCCGCCTTCGGTGCCCGCACGGCCAGCAGCATGGCCACCGGAACCGCCCAGACCCAGTGGTGGGACCAGCTGATCGGCGAGACGAGCAGACCGGTCGTGGCGCAGCTGAGGGCCCCCAGCGCGTCGTCCCCGCGCCTGGCGTTCTGCGCCGCGACCCACAGCCCGGCGGCGGCGACGAGCAGCGCCGCGACCGCCCACAGCGCCTTGGGGTCGTCGATGTGCGTGGCGCGCGCGATCATCCCGGACAGCGACTGGTTGTCGGTGATGTAGGTCTTGCCGACCGCGTCGGTCTCGAAGACCTTGTGCAGCCAGAACTTCACCGAGGCGTGGGGGAGCAGGATGAAGCCGACGGCCATGGTGCCCAGCGCGCCGAGGGCGGCGGTCACCGTCTCACGGCGCCTGCCGGACAGCAGGAACCACACGATGAAGACGCCGGGCGTCAGCTTGACGCCGGTCGCCAGCCCGATGCCGAGGCCCCGCGGCCAGCGGCTGGTCGGCGGCCGGGTGAGGTCGAACAAGATCAGCGCGCACAGCGCCAGGTTGATCTGGCCGTAGCGCAGCGTGGTCCACACCGGCTCGAACCACAGCCCGGCGCCCGCGATCGCGGCCAGCAGCGCCCACCGCTCGGCGAACGCCGGCCGGTCGATCCATCCGCCGACGAGCTTCGCCGCCAGGTGCACCACCACTGCCAGCAACACGATGTTCGCCGCCGTGACCAGGACCTTCAGCGCCCCGACCGGGATCCAGCTGATCGTCGCGAACAGCAGCGCGGCGAACGGCGGGTACGTCGCGGGCAGCTTGTTCCCGCCGGACGTCGCGATCTGCACGCCGCCGCCGTAGAGATCGCGACCGTGCAGCACCGCTTGGCCCTCTTGCCGGTAGACGACCATGTCGATCATCGTCGGATGCGCCAGGGCCCGGATCGCGAGGTACGCGGCCAGGCTCGCGGCGGCGAAGCCGGCGAGCAGGACGGTGAGTCTTCGTCGGTCGGGGAGGGCGGCCACGGGGAGACCCTACGTGATCGGCGGCGATCGGCCGGGTGCCGGGTTCGCCGAGGCTGCCGCCGCGACGCCCGACACGTGCCAGGCGGCCTGGCAACTCTCCGGCAGCCGGCGGGCCCTGCGACCCCTACTGGCCCCCGGCCCCCTACCGGATCTCCACGATCGGCAGCCGCAGCGCCCCCGGAGCCGCCTCCGGCACCGCCGGGTTCTTCGGCCGCACGTAGCCGATCTTCCGGTACGGCTCGCCCAGCGCGGGCCGCGTGTCCGGCTCACCCTTGTTCGGCCAGAACGCCGCGGCGCGCTCGGCCATCGCCGTGATGGTCAGCGACGGGTTCACGCCGAGGTTGGCCGACACCGTGGAGCCGTCGGCGACGTACAAGCCCGGATGACCGAACACGCGGTGGTACGGGTCCACCACGCCGTGGTCGCGGTCGCGGCCGATGACGCAGCCGCCGATGATGTGGGCGGTCATCGGGATGTTGAACAGATCGCCGATGGTGCCGCCGGGGATGCCGTTGATGCGGGCCGCGGTGCGCTCCACGGCCTCGTTGCCGGCCGGGATCCACGTGGGGTTGGGCTGACCGTGGCCCTGGCGCGTGGTGAGCTTGCTCCGGCCGAACAGGCCGCGCTTGCGCTGGACGGTCAGCGAGTTGTCGAGGGCCTGCATCACCAGCAGGATGATCGACCGCTCGGCGAAGCGGCGGGACGGGAGCATGCGCGGGACCCAGCTCGGGTGCTTGACGCCGATGCCGAGCAGCTTGATCCAGCGCGGGACGCGGCCCCGGCCGTCGGTGAGGCCGGTCTTCAGCAGGCCCATCGCGCCGCTGCCGCGGCCGTAGCGGACCGGCTCGATGTGGGTGTGCTCGTCGGGGTGGAACGAGGAGGTGATCGCCACCCCCTCGGTGAAGTCGTACTGCCGGGGCTTCTTGGCCATCGCGCCGAGCAGGGACTCGGAGTTGGTGCGGGTCAGCTCGCCCAGGCGCGGCGAGAGCGCGGGCAGCGAGCCGTCGGCGGCCAGCTTATGCAGCAAGCGCTGGGTGCCCAGCGCGCCGGCGCTGAAGACCACGTGCTCGGCGGTGACGGTGCGCCGGCCCTTGGCGAACCACTTCCCGGTGCGCGCCACTGTGACGCGGTAGCCGCCGCCGTCCGGCAAGGGCGTCACGCCTTCCACGGTGGTCAGCGGCTGCACCTCGGCGCCGAGCTTCTCGGCCAGGTACAGGTAGTTCTTCACCAGGGTGTTCTTGGCATTGTGCCGACAGCCGGTCATGCACGCTCCGCATTGCAGGCATGGGTTCCGGTCCGGGCCGGCGCCGCCGAAGAACGGGTCGGCCACCGCGCTGCCGGGCTGGTCGCCGTCGCCGCCGAAGAACACCCCGACCGGCGTCAGGTGGAAGGTGTCCCCGACGCCCATCTCCTCGGCGACCGCCTTCATCTGCACGTCGGCCGGTGTCATCGTCGGGTTCTGCACCACGCCCAGCATCCGCTTGGCCTGGTCGTAGAACGGCGCCAGCTCGCCGCGCCAGTCGGCCACGTCCCGCCAGTGCGGGTCTTCGTAGAACGGGTCCAGCGGCTCGTACAGCGTGTTCGCGTACACCAGCGACCCGCCGCCGACCCCGGCTCCGGCCAGCACCACCACGTCCTTGAGCCGGTGGATCCGCTGGATGCCCTTGCAGCCCAGCTTCGGCGCCCACAGGAACGAGCGCAGCCGCCAGGAGGTCTTCGGGAAGTCGCCGTCGGCGAACCGGCGGCCGGCTTCCAGCACACCGACTCTGTAGCCCTTCTCGCTGAGCCGCAGTGCGGTCACCGAACCGCCGAAGCCCGAGCCGATGACCAGCACGTCGTAGTCCAGCGCAGCGCTCATGGCGCGTAGAGTAGCTGCTATTTTACAGCGCATCTAGTAGGTGGCGGGTTCTTGTTACCCGTTGGTAAGCATGGCGGCGGCGCGGGGCCCGCGCGGTCCCGGCTCGGCGGCGGCTCGGCGGCGATATCGTTCCGATCAGCGGTTTCCCGCAGTAGCCTGCGACACCATGGGAAGCCGAAGGTCCCTCATCATCGCGGTCTCGGCCGCGACGTTCCTCGCTTCGGTGGCCGCTGTGGCCCCGACCTCCTTCGCCGCGAGCTCCACCCCCGCCACCCGCGGCGCCGTGCACACCGTTTGCAACGGCTCCACGTCCCCGTGCCCCCGTGGGACGCAGTACACGACGATCCAGGCCGCGGTCGACGCCGCGCGGCCGGGTGACTGGGTCCTCGTCTGGCCCGGTGTCTACCACGAGAAGGCCACCGGCTCCGAAGGCGTGCTGATCGCCAAGGCCGGTCTGCACCTGCGCGGGATGGACCGCAACCGGGTCGTCGTCGACGGCTCGAACGGCGACGCCGCGCACCCGTGCCCGAGTGCCGCCGCGCAGCAGGACTTCACGCCCCGCAGCGGCATCGTCGTCAAGGACGCCGACGACGTCTCCGTCGAGAACCTGACGGTCTGCAACTACCTCGCGGGCACCGGCGGCGAACAAGGCAACGAGATCTGGTGGAACGGCGGCGACGGCACCGGGACGATCGGCATCCACCGCTACCACGGCGCCTACCTGACGGCGACCAGCGAATACGCGACCGCCGACGCCTCGGGGCAGATGGGCCAGTACGGGATCTTCACGTCGAACGCCACCGGCCCGGCCGACCTCACCGACACCTACGCCAGCAACATGGGCGACTCCGACTACTACGTCGGCGCCTGCCGCAACCTGTGCGGCGTCACGCTCGAGCGCGCCCACGGCCAGAACTCGGCGCTCGGCTTCTCCGGCACCAACGCCGGCGGCTACACCATCCGCGACTCCGAGTTCGACGGCAACCGCACGGGACTGGCGCCCAACGCCCTCAACAACGACGACGCCCCGCCGCCGCAGGACGGCTCCTGCCCGAACGATCCGACGCGCTCCTGCACCTTCATCGAGCACAACTGGATCCACGGCAACAACAACCCGAACGCTCCGGGCTTCGGCCTGTCGCCGGTGATCGGCGTCGGCGTGGAGATCTCCGGCGGGCACTACGACACCATCCGCGACAACCTCATCAGCGATCAGGGCTCGTGGGGCGTCGTCACCCACGACTATCCCGACTACGAGACCCCGCCGCCCCTGTCCAGTTGCCAAGGCGGCGTGCAGTTGCCGGGATTCTGCCTGTTCCAGGCGTTCGGTACTCACGTCTACGGGAACTTGTTCGCCCGCAACGGATCGTTCGGCAACCCGACCAACGGCGACCTCGCCGACGAGGGCACCACCGCGCCGCGGAACTGCTTCTACGGCAACTTTGATCTTGGCGGGAATGTGACGTCCGATCCCGCGAACATCCAGAGCGCCGCGGTCGGCGGCCCGCCGTGCACCGGCCCTGGCAACGGCGATGACCAGCTGTTGTTCGGCGAGTTGGTGTGCGCCTCGGGCGCGGGACAGTGCCCGGTTCCCGGCGCCGCGTACCCGCAGCGGACCGGCGTCGTCCTCGCGCCGCTGACCAGGCAGGCGACCATGCCTGAGCCGTGCCGCGGGGTGCCGCGCAACACGTTGTGTAACAAGTAGGTCTTCCTGACGGATTCGACGCAACGGACCCGCCCCCTCGGACGTCGATAGGGGCATGAGGACTTCAGGGGCGGGCAAGGGCGGCATGCTTGCCGCGGTGGCCGGCGTGGTGGCGATCGGTGTGGCCGGGTGCGGGTCGGGGTCGGACTCGGCGAAGAAGACGGACTCGGTGGAGCAGGCGGCGGCCGGGGTCGGGACGAGCCCCACGGCGGCTTCGTCCTCGTCGCCGGAGGCCCCGGCCACCTCCAGCCTGCCGAGCACCCCGGCGCCGACGCCCACGCCGACGTCCGCCGCCACCAGCAGCTCGCCCGCGAGGCCGAGCAGCTCGGCGTCGACCTCGGCGCCGCCTTCCACGAGCAAGAGCACGACGTCGAAGCCGAGCGCGCCGTCGTCGTCCAAGCCGACGACGAAGCCGACCACCCCGGCGCCGACCGGCGGCACCGGCTGGCTGGCGGGCGTGCCGTACGGCCACAACACCCCCGGCGCGCTCGACCCGCGCTGCATGACCGGCCGCGTGGTGTGCATCGACATGAGCACCCGGACCCTGTTGTGGGTGGTCGACGGCAAGCCGCAGTACGGCATGGACGTGCGCTTCGGCGACGAGAACAACCCCACCCGCAAGGGCAAGTTCGACATCTACATGAAGATGAAGAACTGCGTCTCGACGATCTACCACACCCCGATGCCGGACGCGATGTTCTTCAGCGGCGGCGAGGCCGTGCACTTCTCGATCGACTTCGCGACCTACGGCTACGCGCACCATTCGCACGGCTGCGTCAACGTCCGCGACCGGGCCGCCGTCGAGCGGCTGTTCGCGGACACCCGGGTCGGCGACACCGTGGTGGTGTACTGAGCCACCCGCGGCCCGAAGCACCCGCGGGGCTGAGCGAAGATCGCCCGACGAGCGCTTCTCCCAGGCAGTGACCCTCACGCCGCCTGGGGGAGGCGCTCGTGCCCGTTTTGATACAATCTTGCTACGTGCGCTTTCTGAATGATTACTCCCCGCCGTACGACCTGACGTACGACGACGTCTTCATGGTCCCGGGCCGTTCCCAGGTCGGCTCCCGCCTCGCGGTGGACCTCAGCAGCTTCGACGGGACCGGCACCACCATCCCGCTCGTGGTCGCCAACATGACCGCCGTCGCCGGCCGCCGCATGGCCGAGACCGTGGCCCGCCGCGGCGGCATCGCCGTGATCCCCCAGGACATCCCGATCGACGTGGTCGCCGACGTGATCGGCTGGGTCAAGGACCGCAGCCCGGTCCACGACACCGCGATCACCCTCGGCCCGCACAGCACCGTCGGCGAGGCGCTGGCCCTGCTGCCCAAGCGCGCGCACGGAGCGGTGGTCGTGGTCGACGCCGACGACAAGCCGGTCGGCATCATCACCGAGGCCGACTGCGCGGGCGTCGACCGCTTCACCAACCTGGCCGACATCATGTCCCGCGACCTGCTGACCATCCCCGACGGCACCGGCGCCAAGGAGGCCTTCGAAGCCCTCGACGGCCGCCACCGCCTCGCCCCGGTGGTCGACCCGACAGGCAAACTCACCGGCCTGTGGACCCGCAAGGGCGCCCTCCGCTCAGCCCTGTACAAGCCGGCCCTGGACGCCGAAGGCCACCTCCGCGTAGCCGCCGCCGTCGGCATCAACGGCGACGTCCCCGCCCGCGCCAAGGAACTGCTCAACGCCGGCGCCGACGTCCTCGTCATCGACACCGCCCACGGCCACCAGGACAAGATGTTCGAAGCCCTGGCAGCGGTCCGAGCCCTCAACCCGGGCGTCCCCCTGGTGGCCGGCAACGTGGTCTCCCCCGAAGGCACCCGCGACCTGATCGAAGCCGGCGCGGACATCGTCAAGGTCGGCGTAGGCCCCGGCGCCATGTGCACCACCCGCATGATGACCGGCGTCGGAAGACCCCAGTTCTCAGCAGTCCACGAATGCGCCACCGAAGCCCGCCGCCTCGGCAAGCACATCTGGGCCGACGGCGGCGTCCGCCACCCCCGCGACGTGGCCCTGGCCCTGGCCGCCGGCGCCTCCAACGTGATGATCGGCTCCTGGTTCGCCGGCACCTACGAGTCCCCCGGCGACGCAGTCCGCGACGGCGACGGCAAGCTCTACAAGGAGAACTTCGGCATGGCCTCCGCCCGCGCGGTGAAACTCCGTACAGCAGAGGACTCGGCCTTCGACCGCGCCCGCAAAGCCCTGTTCGAGGAGGGCATCTCCAGCTCCCGGATGTACCTGGACCGTGAAAGGCCCGGCGTCGAAGACCTGATCGACGCGATCACCGCCGGCGTCCGCAGCTCATGCACATACGCGGGCGCGAAGGACCTGGAGCAGTTCCACGAACGAGCCGTGGTCGGCGTGCAGAGCGCCGCCGGGTACGCCGAGGGGAAGCCGCTGCACAGCAGCTGGTGAGGTTTGGTTGAGACGGATGGGCGCGGGAGTTTTTCTCGCGCCCATCGCGCATGGCTGGAGCTGCGGAGAGTCTGCCGAGCTTGCCGGTGGCTGCCGGTATCGCGGCGCGCCGGCGGGCTTCCGAGCCAGGCTCGTGATTACTGAGCTCAGCGCTTTGATGTCTCCGCAGGAGCGAGGTCCGGTCGTCGGTTCACCGCGCTGAGAAACCGCGTGGACATGGTCACGGCAAGACGCGACAGTAGGCGCATGACACCCGACAGCCAAGTGAACCGGAACCGGAGCGCATGGGAGGCGGCGTCACAGTTTCACCTCGATGAATATCAGAAACACCTTGCCAAGGCGAGGAACGAGTGTTCCCTGTCCGCCCGCGAACTGGACCTGCTGCGCCCCATCCTGGCGCACTCGCCGGAAGTCGTGCATCTGCAAAGCGGCCACGGCCTGGACGACATCGCGCTGGTCGACGCCGGCGCGCGCTCGGTCGTCGCAGTGGACTTCAGCCAGGTCGCGGTGACAGCGGCGCAACGGCGCGCTGACGAGTTGGGGGCGCCCTGCCGCTACGTGGTCGCGAAGCTGCCAGGCGCACCGCTGCGCGACGCGTGCGCGGACCTGGTCTACACGGGCAAGGGAGCGTTGATCTGGCTGCCGGACCTGCGGGCGTGGGCTGCCGACGTCGCCCGCCTGCTGCGACCCGGAGGGCACCTGTTCGTCTACGAGGCCCATCCGGCGGTGCCCCTGTGGACCTGGGACGAGGACGAGCCCCGGATCCGACCCGACCGCGGCTACTTCGAACGCTCGCACGTCAACGACACCTTTCCCGCGCACGGAGCGGTGGAGTTCCAGACCACCCTGGCAGAGGTCATCAACGCGGTGCTCTCCGCCGACCTGGAGCTGCAGTACGTGGCGGAGTACCCCGAGCCCTTCTGGTACCCGGAGGACGGTCACGCGGCGGCGGCTTGGGCAGGACGGCTGCCCAACACGTACGCGCTCATCGCGCGGCGCAGACATCCCGGCCCCGACGCGAAGCTCGGCGATTCGATGTGACGGTGGTTGCGGTTCGAAGTTCAGGCCGGTCTCCGCGAGGAAGCTGTCGAGGACCGTGGCACGGTACTGGAGGCGCTTGAGCCGGACGCGGCCAGCGCCTCCGGCCGGTCGACAGCGATTGCAGCGAGGTTGGCCAGGCTGCGCTTGAGGTGTGACCACACGCCCTCGGCCGGGTTCAGGTCCGGAGCGTAGAGCGGCAGTAGCACCACGGTCAGCCCGTCGCGGGTGGCGACCATCTGGGTCATGGTCTTGGTGAACCCGAGCCGGCGCATCAGCCGGCCGGCGGCACCGGGACTGTAGCTGCCGTGGAACTTGCGGCCGATCAACGTCGCCCCCCGCGCTCCGGTCCAGCGCTGATCCTCATCCCAGCCGTGCGCCGCCGGACCCTCGGCCAACATCGCGGCCAGCTTCACCGGCGACTTCGCGCTTAATCTGCACCGCTGTCCCGCCTCGCGCGAACGCGGCCCGCCAGCGATACACCGAGCGCACGCTGACGCGCAGGCACCGGGCGACCTCATCGACACCCACATCCTCAGTGGACATCTCGGCGGCCTGCATCCGCAGCGCCGCACGCCGCGCCCGCCCAGCGGCATCCACCCCGCCGCCCTGTGCATACCTCACATAATCGGCATACCGCTGCCGACACCACTCGTCGCCACAGCGAACCCTGGCGCTACGACATCAAACCGCCGAGCTCAGTAGCTGGCCGCGCGGCGGGTTCTCGAACCAGGTTCGCGGTTACTGCCGTGCTGCTGGCACCGCTATTGGTAGTACTGCGGGTTCTCGAACGGGTCGGATGAGCCGTAGGGGTCCTGGCCATAGGGGTCCGCGGGCTGTTGTTGAGGCGCCGGGTAGGGCATGGGCCGCGGTCCCGCGCGGCGGAGGTCGCGGGTGGGGCCGGGGCCGGCGCTGCTGCCGCCGCCGCCTCCTCCGAGGCCGCCACTTCCGGCTCCGGCGCGGGTGCCGTCCAGGTTCCATTCGCCGCTGCGCCGGCTCTCCGGCATGCGCGACACGGGAGTGGCGCGGGTGGCGGCGCTGCGGCCCAGCCGGGCGCCGGCCAGGGTGTCGTCGGTGACCGGGGCGTCGTCCTTGATGTCGTCGATCACCGTGCGGCGGCCCCGGCGCTCCCGCAGGTCGGTGTAGGACAGGGCGGCGGCTTCGTCATGGTCGCGGTGCTCACCCGCCGCGAAGTAGGCGGCGAGCAGGGTGGTGATCGGCACCGCCGCCGCCAGGCCGATCGAGCCGACCAGTGTCCGCACGATCTCCTCGGCCACCACCTCGGCCCCGGCGGCCCCGCTCCAGCCCTGGCTGGAGGTGGTCATCAGGACGAACAGCGGCAGCGCGCCACCGGCGTAGGCCAGCACCAGGGTGTTGACGGTGGAGCCGATGTGGTCGCGCCCGATCCGCATGCCGGCCTTGAACAGCTCCCCGGCACCCAGCGCCGGATCGGCGGCCTTCAACTCCCAGACCGACGAGACCTGCGTGGCGGTGACGTCGTTCAGCACTCCCAGCGCGCCGATGATGATGCCGGCCAGCAACAAGCCCTGGACATCGACCTTGCCGAAGTAGCCGGCCACCACCCCGGCGTTGTCGTCACCGAGCCCGGTCAGATGCGCGAGCTTGGTGCTGACCTCCCCCAAGGCCCCGATCAGCACCAGACTGACCGCGGTACCCAGCACCGCCACCGACGTCCGCACCGAGATGCCGTGCGTGGCGAACATGGCCGCGAACAGGATCACCCCGGCGGTCACCGCCGCGACCTCGATCGAGTTCTCCCCGGCCAGGATCGCCGGCAGCGTGAACTTCACCAGCACGCCGAACGACAGCGCCAGCGCCGCGATCGCCCCGACCCCCCGCCACCGGCCGACGACCACCACGAACAGCGCGAACGCGATGGCCAGGCTCATCAGCGGCGGCCCGCGCTGGAAGTCCTTGATGTCGTACACCGCCTCCGGCGGCGAATTGGGCGGCGCGTCGGGGTTGTAGGTCAGCACCAGATCGTCGCCGACGGAGTACTTCGGACTCGCCGCATCCGCCCCGACCGTCAACGTGACCGAAGCACCCTTGGTCGGCCCGTCAACGATCTGCACGGTCAGCTGGTTGCCCTTGCTGCCCTGCCCATTGGGAGCGGCCGCTCCCGAACCGTCCTGCGTCACCAACTTCGAAGCGGCGACCGTGCCGTGCACCCACACCTGCTTCGGCAACTTCGCCGTATCGGGACTCTGCGGCCACAACAACGCCAACCCCGCTACCGCGGCCGCCGCCACCGGCAGCAACAAAGCGGTGATCAGGGTGCGTAACCGCGGCGAGGCAGGAGTCGCCGGCCCATGTCCATGGCTGTGCCCGGCGCTGCCTCCTCCAGCACCACGCGCTGACCCAGACCTCGATCGTCGACTGCTTGCGGCCATCGGCACTCCGTGGGTCGGTGTAGCTGGGTCAAGACCGCCCCACTGGCATGCACGGGGGCCGGACTGCCGCCACACGATAGCGGCTGAAGTTCAGAACAACGGACCCCCGAGTGAACATCTTTGCGGATTCTTGACTGGTGTCGCTGCCACACCTCACCACATCACAGTCGCCGGAGATTCGCGCCGATTGAGGCTGATTCGGCACCATCCGCCATCCATGCGGGGCTCGTCCGAACCTAGTTCGTTCGTGTCGGTCTCGTCCGCCGCAGGCTTGTCTGGCCCGGCGCCTGCCGACCCCGGCGACCTGGCTCGACCGGTGGTAGTCGGTCTGGCCCTTAGCGGTCAGGCCCCTCCCGCCCCGGGCCACCGTGGCCGAGTACGGTCGGCTGGTTGCGCTCAGCCGTGACCGGCCGGGCGCCGGTTGCCCGACGGTCAGGTTCGGCGCAGAGATCGTGGCGGCCTCGGCCCCGGCCTCAGACTGGCTCGGGTGTGGCGCCGTCGTGGCGTGCTTGGTCGGGTATCGGGTCGGGAGCTGGGAGGCTGAGGTCTGTGACGGTGGCGCGGTCGGTCGGGTTGTTCGTGCTGGCGGCTGTGCTGGAGATCGGCGGGGCGTGGCTGATCTGGCAGGGCGTGCGGGAGCACCGCGGGTGGACGTGGACGGTGTGCGGAGCTGCGAGCTTGGCGTTGTACGGCTTCGTGGCGACGTTGCAGCCGTCGGGTGAGTTCGGCCGGGTACTGGCGGCCTACGGCGGGGTGTTCGTTGCGGGCTCCTTGCTGTGGGCGTTCTTCGCGGACGGTTATCGGCCTGATCGGTTCGACGTCATCGGGGCGGCCGTCTGTCTGATCGGCATGGCGGTCATCATGTACGCGCCGCGGCGCTGATCGCTGACACATCGGGCCAGGCGCAGCGGAGCTTCACCGGCGTGCCGACCAGTCGGCCCGGGAAGCCGCCGGGGTCGGACACGGTCGCCTTCTCGACGATCGCACCGCCCATGGCTTGGTAGAAGCTTCGCGCGGATTCGTTCTGCTCCAGGACCCACAGGTAGAGCCCGGGATGGGTGGCCTGCTGGGCCGCCGCCTCGGCGGCGCGGGTCAGCAGGGTGCGGCCGACGCCGGTCCGTTGGCGGGACGGCGTGATGTGGAGGTTGTCGATGAAGCTGCCCCAGGCGGGGTCGTCGTCGAAGACGACGTGGACGAAACCGACGGGTTCGGGCCCGTCAGTCTCCGCCACCGCAGGTGTCTCCGCCAGCAGCGTCAGCGTGCCGGCCGGCTCGGCCAGGCGCCGGGACCAGACCGCCATGCGGTCGGCCACGACGTCGCCGTCCAGGTACGCGTCGGAGTAGGCGCCTCGGTAGTGGCGGCGCCAGCTTGCGGCGTGCAGCGACGCGATCGTGGACGCGTCGGCGGACGTTGCGGGGCGCAGCCGGACGTCGGGGTGGGCGTGCTTCATATCAGCCTCCTGTCGCGGCGACGGTAGGTGACGGCCTCGGCGGCGGTCGAGCGCCGTTCCCATGGTGGACACGGTGTCGCGCGAGGGGCCGCCGCCACGGCATGATCGACCCATGCGCGTGACGGTGTTGGGCGGCAGTGGCGCGTGGCCGACTGCCGCGGAGCCCTGCAGTGGGTTCCTGGTGGAGCATGACGGCTTCTCCCTTCTTGTCGACGCCGGGTACGCGGTCCTACCGCAGCTGATGGCGCTGATGCCGGTCGAGCAGCTGGACGCGGTGTACATCAGCCACGGCCACCCGGACCACTGCTCCGACCTCAATCCCCTGCTCCGGGCCCGGGCCCTCGGCGGCGCGGACCCGAAACCGCTCCCGGTCTACGCGCCGCACCGCGCACTGGACGCGGTCCTGGCCCTCGACCGCCCCGGCATGCTCGACGACGCGCTCACCCGCCACGACTTCGAGCCCGGGGACGCCTTCTCCATAGGCCCCTTCGAGGCCCGTACCACCCTCCTTCCGCATTCGCGTCCGAACGCCGCCGTCCGCCTCACCGCGGACGCCCGGTCCCTGGTCTACACCGGCGACGGCGGCCCCACCCCGAACCTGGTCGCCCTCGCTCGCGGTGCCGACGCCCTCATCGCCGAGGCCACCTACGCCTCCGTCATCCCCGACGACGACGGCACCCTGTGCACCGCCCGCGACGCCGCGCGGCAGGCCGCCGAGGCCGACGTCGCGCGCCTGGTCCTCACCCACCTCTGGGCCGGATCCGAGCCCGAGGAGTGGGTCGAGGCGGCCGCCCGCGAGTACGACGGCAGCACCTACGTGGCGACCAGCGGCCTGACGTTCGACGTTTAGGCCCGGCAGCGGCTTGGGCCGTTACTGCATGCGGCGTGGCCCTGCTTGGCCGTTCGGGACGATGGACCGCTGGCAGAACACGGTCAGCCGCGTCCACGAGCCGGTCCGAGCGCGCGCCCGTTGCCATCTCTTGGTTCGCCTGTCCCGCCTGAGCGCCATCTGAGGGCGGAGCTACTGGTGGGTCGGCAGTGCTGACTCCTTGATCTAGATATTCAGGGCGTTGATACAGGCCTGCAAGCCGCCGGTGAGGCCGCGTCGCTGGTCGGCATCGAGACCGGCGAGCATGCGTTCCTCCACGGCCTTGACGACGATGTCGCACTCCCGCTGGGTCGCGCGTCCACGGTCGGTGAGCTCGATCTGCTGGATCCTCCCGTGGGTGGGGTGGGGGCGGCGGGCGATCCAGCCCCGCCGCTCGAGTTCACGCAGGTTCTCGTTCATGCTCTGCGGCGTGATGAAGGCGCGTCGGGCCAGTTCGGCGTTGGACTGACCCGGCACTTCGGCCAGAGCGGTGAGAACGGCGTACTGCGCGATCGTGGCGTCGTGCGCCTGGAGCGCACGGGTCATCTCGGCGTGCAAGGCGGCCTGCGCCAGCTTGATCAGGTATCCCGGCCGGTCCATGAGGTGCTCGTTGTGCTCCTCCTGGGCCGCCGGCTTCGAAACGCTCACGGGCCTCCTCGGCTGTCCACTTGTATCAGGCTACCTAACATTTCTGCGCGGCGACTGGTAGCTTTAATGTCAGGTAACCTGAGATTGAAAGAGATGGGGAATCATGACTGTCATCGGACCGTCCTTCGTCGCGTTGCAGGTCCGCGACCTCGAAGCCGCCGCGCGCTTCTACGAGGAGCACTTGGGATTGACCCGCGCCGAGGTCTCTCCGCCGCATGCCGTGGTGTTCGAGACCCAACCGGTGCCTTTCGCCGTGCGTGAGCCCTTGAGCGACCTCGACGCGGTCGACAAGCTCGGCTGGGGTGTGGCGCTGTGGATGCGGGCGAACGACGTCGAGAAGCTGTACGAGCACCTGCGTGCACAGGGCGTGCCGATCGTGACCGAGCTGTTCGACGGCCCGTTCGGGCGGACCTTCGCATTCGCGGACCCTGACGGCTACGTCGTGACTCTTCACGGCTAGGCACGTCAGCGTGGGTCGCTCCAGCGAGTTCGGCGCCGTCCGGCAGCGGTGTCGAGGCGAACCCGGCCGGCACGGAGCGGACGGTCGGCGGTCCCGGGTGTCACCGGCCGCCCGCTCCACGTCGGGGAGCGGCCCTAGCTCACCGTGAAGCTCATCGGTCCGGAGTCGCTGGGGGAGTGGCTGGAATCGCCGCTGTACTTGGCGGATGCGGTGTGCTTGCCCGGCGACAGCTTGACCTTCACCGAGGCGCGGTTGTTCGCCACGGCGATCGGGCCGGAGGACGAACCGTCGACGGTGAAGTCGACCGTGCCGGTCTCGCGCGGGGCGCCGACCATACGGTGGGCCGGGGAGACGCGGGCCGCGAAGTTCAGCGGGCGCGTCGAGGTCAGGTTCTTCGACATCGAGAGCCTGGTGACGGTCGCCATCGGGCCGGACTGGGGCGCCTTCTTCGGGTCGGACGCGGGGCCGCTGGGCTGGGGCGGGGTCTTCTTGCTGGGGGAGCTCGAGTTCGGCGACGTGGGGTCGCCGGTCGAGCCCGAACTCGGCTTGCTGCTGCTGCCGGGGGCGCTGGCATTGCTGCCACTGTTGCCGGTGCCAGCCGGCTTGCTGCCGGTGCCGCCGTCGACGCCGGCCACGGCACGGTGCACCGGGTGGTGCTGGATGCCCGCGCGGGCTGCCTTGTGGGCGGCCTTCTTGCCGAGCTTGCCGACCTTCCGGCCGGTCTTGCTGCCGGACTGGTGGCTGCTCTGGCCGCCGTGGCCGTTGGCGCTGTGGCTGTCGGCACCGTGGTGGTTGGAGCTGTGCCGGTTGGCGCTGTGTCCGCCGGTGCCGTGGCCGCCGGTGCTGTGCTGGCCCGTGCCGTGCCCGGTGCCGTGCGCGGTGCCGGCCGGTGCCGCGGCCGCCCCGACACTCGCCGGCCGTTCCGGCCCGG
>JABFXP010000715.1 GCA_013361685.1 Catenulispora sp. | reverse complement strand
GCTGTGGGAGGCCACCGGGACCCGCGAGGGGCTGCGGGCGGCGGCGGAGCGCTATCGGCGGGCGGCGCTGCCGGCCGACGCGGCGCGCTGCTGGCAGCAGCTCGGCCGGATCGACGAGGCGGTCGAGCTGTGGTCGACGGTCGGGGAGTTCCTGGAAGCCGGGTGGCTGCTGCTGCGCGACGGCCAGACGGCCCGGGCGCGGGGGACGTTGCGGATGGAGCCGGGGACGGCGGCGGTGCGGGCGGTCCGGCGGGATCTCGGGGTGGCGTTGTCGCAGGCTGCTGTGTGGCCGGTGGCTGATGGCGGGGCGCGTGGCGGGGTTCGCGGCGGGACGCCGGCGGATGCGGCAACTGGATTCCCGGCGGGGATGCGCGGCGGGGTCCGTGGCGGGACGTCGGCTGATGCGGCGACCGGGTTCCCGGCGGGGACGCGTGGTGAAGGGCCGCGCTTGCCGGGCTCACGGCGCCGCCGCGATGCGCCGTCGGCCGACCTCACGCCGTGGGCGTTGCTGCGTGCCGCCGACGCGAGGCGGACGCGGACGACTGGGGCGGGCCCCGGCGGCGCAGCGGTCGGTGCCTCGCCCGACTGCGAGGACGTCGTGGATCAGATCGCCGACGCCGTCGCGGTCTTCGCGACCGGCGCCTCGCAGACCGAGCTCACAGCGCTGGAAGGGAACGCGGTGTTCGCCGCGGACGCCCTGAACCGCCCCGACCTCGCCGGCGAGGTCTTCGCAGCGTCCTGCCGCGGCGCCGTCCCCGGTGCCCCGGCGCGCTGGCGCACCTGGGCCGCGGCGCACGGCATGAGCCCGCTGTCCGTCCCGGGCCTGGCGTGACCCGCGTCATCGTCTCGTTCCGCACCGCCCGCGCGGCGGTGCGGTTCGTTTACACGGTGCTCAGCACCTGGGACGAAGACGAAGCCACCCTCGGCTGCGGCCGGGAAGGGGCCGCGGCCGGCCGGGACGCGCGCTGGTGGATCCGCGCCGACGTCCCGGGCCCCGCCGCCGCGCCGATCGTGGAGCTGGCGTGGGCCTGCGGCGGCGCGGTGGAGACCGCGGCCCCGCACGCCGAACCGGTGTCCCCGGCGCAGCTCGCTCTCCAAGCCCTGATCCGGGCCGACGTCCCGGCACCGGCCACCGCGGTGCACGTCATCACCGGGGGCGAGGTCTCCCACAGGGTTCTGCGTCGCTGTGTCGAGACCGGCGCCCGCGCCGAGTACCAGGCCGTGGTGACCACCGCGCTCGACGGCTCCGATCCCCGGCCGGGCATCCGGGTGCGGGTGAGCGCCCGCGGCCGCGCCCTGCCGGTGCGGGTCCTCGGCGCGCTCGAGGCGTTCCCCGAGACCCGCGTGTTCCGGCCCTGCGACAGTGATGAAAGGCTCTTACTCGGGTTGTGGCATCGCCTGCCGATCCCCGAGTACTGGGTCGCCGGCGAGCTGCCCGGCGGCGATACATGGTGCGCGCACCACGATTCCCTGCGCGTGGTGCGTCCTTCGACGCCCTTTCACGACGCCGCCGACCTCTTCGCGCCCGACCCGCCGATTCCGCCGATCCCGCAGGATCCGCCGTCGTTCGGTCCGAACGCGACCTCCGTCCCGCGGTACGCGCCGATCCCGGTGCGCGTCGTCTCCGACCTGCGGGCACCGCTGCGCCAGAGCGCCGTCCTGCTGACCGACGACGACCTCGACGACCTGCGCGTGCACCTGCGGTACCGGCAGATCGCCGCCGAGGGGCTGCTCCTGCTCGGGGCCGGACAGCACCTGCTCGTCGAGCCGGGCGGCCTGATGGACCGGATGCCGATCGGCCGGCCGATGTGGCGGGCCGGCCGTGCGCCGGTGTTCGTGGAGACCGGGTACTCGCTGCATCCGCCGGTCCCGCCCGGCGCCCACCGCCGGGTCTTCGGCCTCCAGCACGGGCACGCGGTCGCGCTGTGGCCCGGCGGCGCCGCCGCCTTCGACGTCGTCAACGCCGTCCCGCTGTGGGCGGCCTGGCTGCTCGCGGCCCCCGAACTCGACCTCGCGCCGTCGACCAAGGCCTCGGCGTGGCTCGCCGACCTGGAACGCCTCGGCGCGCTCGACCAGGGCGCGCTGACGGTGCCCGGGGATCCGGGACGCGGGTACCTGGACCACGAGCCCGGCGCGGCGGCGCGGCTCGACCTCGAGGGCCGGTTCGCGGAGGCGGCGCGGCTGTTGGAGGAGGCCGGCGACTGGGAGCGGGCGGCCGCGGTGCGGGCGGCGCATGCGGAAGCCGAGGAGTTCGATGACGGCGGATGACAGCGGCGTGTGCGCAAGCCCCGGTTCGATGACGCCGGAACACACGGCGACGCGTGCGGAGTCCGAGGAGTCCGATGACGGCTGAGGATGTCCGGCCGCCGGCGGAAAGCCGGCACCCGCTCACGTATCGGCACCGGTTCCGGCTCCCGGACCTCGGGCATGGTGAGCCGGCGGTGGGCGAGCTCACGGCGCTCGCCGCGGCGCCGGACGCGAGCCTGGTGGCGGCGGTCGTGGGGGATCGGCTGCTGCTGGTCGACGACACCGGCGCCGAACTCCTGCGGATCGCTCTCCGGGACTCCCGCGTCGAAGGGCTGTGGCTGACGCCGCGCGCCGATCTGCTTCTGCTGTTGGACCGCCGGGGCGTGAACGCGTTCGACCCGGCGGACGGGCGTCCGGTGGAGCTGCCCGACGCGCTGGGATCGCTGGCCGGGGCCACAGGCGGCGCGCTGACCACCGACGGCCGGCTGTTGGCGGTGACGGACCGGACCGGAGGCGTGCGGGCTCTGGACCTGAAACAGGGGTCTGTGACCACCGTGATGTGTGCCGCCGCGGCCACCGCGCCGGTGTGGCGGCCCGCGGATCCGTCGTTGTGGTTCGCCGCCGCCGATTCGCTGCTGGGCTGGGATCCGCGGCGGCCCGGGGGCCGGCCGGCGGTGCGGGTGCCCGGGGTGGCGCGGGATCTGCTCCGGTTCGCGTGGTCGCCGGACGGCACGCGGCTGGCCGGGGTCGGGCCTTGGTACGGCCGGTTGTGGACGTTCGCGGACGGCGAGCTTCTCGAGGCCGGGGAGCTGCCCGGCGGGCAGGACGTGGTGTTCCCGGAGCCGGATCGGGTGCTGATCGGCACCGGCGCGGGACTGCGGTCCCACCGGTATCGGATGGGCAGAATAGAGCAGGACCCTGATTTCGATACCGGGGCCGGCTCCGGGCCGGTGCGCGCGGTGGCGACCGTGACCGGACCGGGCGCGCTGGTCGTCGCATGGGCCGACGGGGTGGTGGAGGTACGGCGGCCACCCGGACCGGTCGACCCGGAATCTGGCCGGACGGGTTCGGCGGCGGTCCGGCGCTGGGCCACCGCGATGGCGCGGACGGTCGGGCGCGGCGGGGATCCCCGGCCCGGCAGGGCACGGAGGCTGTCGCGCACGCCCACCGCGCTCGGCATCGCCGCCTCCCGCACCACGGTGGCCGTGGCGACGAGCAGGACGTCCCATCCGCCGGTCGCGTGGAGCCCGGACGGCGAGATCTTCTATACCTGCCCCGAGCCCTGGGTCGTCGCCGCCTACCCGGCCGGCGGCGGGGCGGCGTACTGGGAGCACGCGGTCGAGCCGGGGGAGGGCAAAGGGTTCTCGGAGCTGGCCGTCGACGCGGCGGGGCACCGGCTGGCGGCGGTCTCCGCGTATGGCGAGGGTGTGGTCATCGACACGCTGGGCGAGCCGGAGGTCGTGGCCCGGTTCCCGGCCGGCCGGCGCGGCGCGGCCTGGCATCCGCTGGACGACCGGCTCGCGGTCGGCGGCGCCGCTGATGGGGTGCGGCTGCTGCCGATGCCGTGGCTGGGGGATCCGCAGGTGCTCGGCCGGGCACCGGACGGCGCGCGGTTCGCCTTCGCGCCGGACGGGAGCACGCTCGCGGTGGCCGGACCGGAGAGCTACCTGTGGCAGGAGGCTGACGGCGTCTGGCACCGGTCGCTGCGGTTGGTGTGCCCGTCGGAGATGACGCGGGTGGCGTTCTCACCGGACGGACGACTGCTCGCCGCGACCGGCGACGAGGCCGCTGCCGTGTGGCACACCGGGGAGGCACACCCGTATCAGGTCTTCGGGCGGCCGGGCGGATACCCCCTGGCCCCGGCGCTGGCGTGGTCGCCGGACGGCGCGCTGCTGGCGTTTCCGGCGCCGGAGCTGGCCGGCGGCGTGGTCGAGGTGTGGGATGTGGAGGAGGGCACGCGGGTCGGGGTGCTGGATCCGCCGGAACGGGACGCCAGGCACGTGTGGGGGATCGCGTGGAGCGCGGTGTCGGGGCGGTTGATCGCGACGCACAGCCCGGGATACGCCACGGTGTGGGACCTGGCTGAGTTGTGCGGCGTGGCGGGGACGGTCGGTTCGTCGGAGGCGGTGGGACGGCCTGAGCATGAGCAATCAGGAAGGCACGGACGGCGGCTGCCTGAGGACGAGCGCGCCGCATTGGTGCGCCTGGCGACTGCGGCAGCCGAGGCCGCGCTGCCGGTGCGCCTTGACGACTTGGCGGCCGTTCACTCGCTGCTCGTGCGGCGCCACGGCGATGGTTCAGACCGTGGTTCCGGTGCTGGTGGTGAAGCGGTGCCGGAGCGCGACGGGGTGTTGGGCTGGCCGCCGGAGGCGTTGGCCGGAGCGGCGGTCACAGTGGCTGCGGACCTTTCCCAGCACCGGTTTCTCGCCGCGCCGACTGCCATACCGTCGGTGATCCTCGCTCAGGCGATGGAGGAAGCGCTGTCAGAGCCCGGCGACGGTCGCGAGGACTCGGCGGCCGGGCTCGATCCGATGCTCGTGCCGCGTCTGAACCCGGACTCGCTCACCTTGCTGCGGTTGCTCGGCGCCGACGCGGTCGCAGCCGACCCGCTGCTTCCGCTTCGCCTCAAGGATCTGCGCCTTGATCTGATCCCTCCTCGGGACTACGACAGCCCTCGGCGAAAGCTGCGCCAAGGAGCCGCGAGTCATACGGGGCGGGCTGAGGGTCAGGGGGGTTCGGACGGGCTGACCGGCCTGGCCCGGCATGGTGCGATCCACCACTTGCTGCTGTCGCAGCTGGCGCTCGACGACGAGTTGTTGGACATGCGGATCGTCGGCGGCGAGGTGCTGTACCGGTTGCAGGCCACGACGGTGCCGTCGCGGGGCCGGCCGGTGGTGGCGATCCTGGATGACACGGCGGCCGCGGCCGGGCCGGTGGGGGTCACGATCCGGCTGGTGACGCATCTGGCGGCGGTTTCGCTGCTGCGTGTCGGCCATGCGCTGGATCTGGTGCGGCTGACCGAGGCGGAGCGGGCCCGGACCATCGCCGGGGCCGGGGACTTCGCGGAGATCTGGGCGCCGTGCTCACTGGCGGTGGCGCGGCGGTCGGAGGCGTTGCGGCAGGCGGACGCGGCGGCCTATCGCAGGGATCTGAGCAGCGGGCCGGAGCCGCGGATCGTGGTGGTCACGCACGAGCATCGGCGGTTCGCGGCGGCGACGCCGGCGGGGCGGGCGGTGGACGCGGTGCGGGTGCGGTTTCCGGGCAGCCCGGCGCCGGGCCGGTCGCAGCCGTCGACGCTTTCGGCGTGGCCGACTGCCGCGGAGCTGCACAGGGCGCTGGCCTGCATCGTCGGACCCTGATCAGGGTGACCGGTCCGGCTGCCGAGCGGTCCATGCTTCCAGCCCGGCCGACTGCCGCAGAGGCGCACAGGGCCTTGGCTGCATCGTCGGACCCTGATCAAGCGGGCCGGTCCGGCTTTCGGCCTCCGGGCGTTCAGGTCTTCAGCCGCAGAGCATCTGCTCGATCTCGTCGGGGCCGAGTTCGGCGAGCAGGCTTTCCAGAAACTGCGGCCGGAAGGCGTCGCCGAGCAGCTCCACCCCGTCCGGGCGCACTGTGATGCGCATCCGCACCAACCGGCCGTCCGGATGGTCCTCGTACTCCTCCGGGAAAATCAGGTCGGGAAGCTCGGGCACCATCGTGTGCCGCACCATCTCACCACCGTCCTTCCAGGCGCGTCCCGCATGCGGCGCACCGTCCGTCGACCAGGTCCAGCGATTCCAGCTCCCAGATCCCGCGCCGCACGACCGTCGTGCCGCAGCCCGGGCATCCGGTGGCGCGGCCTTCGGGACCCAGGGCGCGTTCCACGTAGACGTAGCGCAGACCGGCCGCGTGTCCGGCTTCGCGGGCCGCCGCCAGTTCGGCCGGCGCCCCGGGGTCTTCGTTCTGCATGCGGAACGACGGGGTGAACCTCATGAGGTGCCAGGGGATCGCCGGGTCGATCCGGGCGATCGACCGGGCGATCTCAGTGTACTGCGAGGGCTGGTCGCTCGCGCCGGGGATCAGCGGCGTCGTGACCTCCACCCAGACTCCGCGCGCCCGCAGCGCCTCGACGGCGTCCAGCACCGGGGCCAGGCTCGCGCCGGTCAGCCGCCGGTGCGCCTCCTCGTCCGCGGCCTTGACGTCGACGTTCACCGCCGCCAGCACCGGTGCGACCAGATCGAGCGCCGCGGGCGTGAGGAACCCGTTGCTCTTCCACAGCAGGTCGATCCCTGCCCGGCCCGCCGCCTCGGCCAGCGCGAGCGTGAACTCCGGCGCCAAGCCGGGTTCGGTGTAGGACAGACCGATGGCGGCGCCCGCTTCGGCGGCCTGCGCGACCAGTTCCCGCGGCGTCGCGGGATCGAGCTCGCCGAGGTCCGCGTCCCCTGAAGCTACTTGCGAGACCCGGAAGTTGACGCAGTAGTCGCAGCGGAAGGTGCAGCCGGGCGCGGCGAGGGTCAGCACTTTCAGCCCCGGCCGGTAGTGGTAGAACGGCTTGCGCTCCACGGCGGTCCAGTGCCGCACCGACGTGCCGAAGGTGGCCGTCTCCAGCCGGTTCCCGACCCGCCTGCGCACACCGCAGACGCCGGTCTGGCCTTCCCGCAGCACGCACCGGAACGGGCACAGGTCGCACCTAAGGGTTGTCGCCGTGCCCTGACCTGTCGTCTGGTACAGAACCGCCGGATGCCAGCGGGTTCCCGACTCCACCATTCGCCCCCCAGGCGCCGGACCCGCGGGAGGCGGCGTCCGCAGCCCACATCTTAGGGCACCGTCGGTGCGTTCCGGCACGCAGAACACACGTTCCGTCACCGGACGATACGAATCAGTATTCTGCTTTGATAGGCGCATGACTCAGGAGAGCGTCGCCATCCCGGCCAAGGAGTTCTACGCCAAACGCACCCGCAACTACCTCGCCGAACGCGGGCTGACCGAAGAGGTGCTGGCGGCGGTGTCGGTGGAGCCGCCGGGAGTGCTGCAGGCCAGGTTCCGGCGCAGCGTCGGGGGCGCGGTCGGCGCGGTGGCGGGCGGCGCCGCCGCGGACGCCCTGGGC
>JABFXP010000159.1 GCA_013361685.1 Catenulispora sp. | reverse complement strand
GCGGCTCGGGTCAGCGGCGAGAGCCGGCGGGCGGGAGGTTCGCCACGCCTTCGTACTCCGGGGGCAGGCCGGCGCAGGCGGTCATGAGGCCGCACCAGGCGTGGAGGTGGGCGGCGAAGTCGATGCCGTCGGCGTCGGGCAGGGGGGTCCAGGAGGCGCGGATCTCGACGGCGGTGGTGGCGGGGCGGGCGGACAGGCCGCCGAAGCCGCGGGAGGAGGAGCGGGAGACGGTGCCGCTCTCGGCGGTGAAGCCGGCGCCGTGGTCGTGGAGCGCGTCCATCAGCCAGGACCAGCCGACCTCGGCCAGCAGCGGGTCCTCGGCGATCTCCGCCTCCAAGTCCGCCTCGACCAGCACCACCACGCGCCAGGCGCCGCGCCACTCCTCGTGGCCGCCGGGGCGGTGCAGCAGCACCAGACGGCCGGTGGCCAGGTCCTCGTCGCCGGAAGCGGACAGCACGGCGCCGCCGACGGCATGCGCGAACGGCGCCAGGTTCACCGGGGCGGGCAGGGCTTCGAGGTCGATCGCGGCCGGCAGCGGCGCCGCCGACAGCGCGGCGACGGCCTCCGCGAACTCCTGCGGGGCGGCCGGGCGGCTGGGTGCCATGGGTGAAGCGTACGCCGCCCTGCTATGCGGACCCGGTGCGGCACGCTGGTGGTCGGCGACGCGCCGGTGGCCGGCGACACGCCCACGGGCGGCGCAACTTCGGCGGCGATTCGGGGTTGTGTGCTTGATCTCGGTGGTGGGGGCGGCTGAAGGTGGGGGTGGTTCGGCGGCGCGCGGTCGTTTTCGGGATGGGGGTCCCCTTTGGGTGGGTGGGCCCTGACCGCGCCACGAGTTCGCACCCCGCCGTACTCACGGCGATCATCGTGATCCCGACAGCGGGTCGGTAAAGCCCTGCTCGGATGGCCACCCCGGCGCCGAGCACTGCGCGAAGCGTGCGACCATCGAAGGGTGACCGACGATAGGAGTGATGCCGTGCGCGAGAGTGTGACCGAGCGTCTGGAGTCCGCGGCAGAGCTGGGTGCGTCGCCGGTCGGGGCGTTCACCGAGGTGCCGGGCCCGCGGGGCGAGGCCGCGGTGGCCGGGCGCGCGGCTGTTCAGGACAGCGACTTCCTGCGGGCTGCGCGGCGGGAGCCGGTCAGTCGCACTCCGGTGTGGTTCATGCGGCAGGCGGGGCGTGCGTTGCCGGAGTACAAGAAGGTGCGCACCGGGGTGCCGATGCTGGAGTCGTGCATGCGGCCGGACCTGGTGACCGAGATCACTCTGCAGCCGGTGCGGCGGTACGGGGTGGACGCCGCCGTCTTCTTCAGCGACATCATGGTGCCGTTGAAGGCGATCGGGGTGGGTGTCGAGATCGTGCCGGAGGTCGGCCCGGTCATCGCGAACCCGGTGCGGGACTTCGCCGGGCTGGAGCAGATCCGGCCGGTGGATCCGGACGCCGACCTGGCGTTCATCACCGAGGCGGTGCGGCAGCTGGTCGGGGAGCTCGGGGCGACGCCGCTGATCGGGTTCGGCGGGGCGCCGTTCACGGTGGCCTCGTACCTGATCGAGGGCGGGCCGTCGAAGAACCACGAGAAGACCAAGGCGATGATGCACGGCGCGCCGGAGCTGTTCGCCGCGCTGCTGGACCGGCTGGCCGATCTGACCACCGCGTTCCTGAAGGTGCAGATCGAGGCCGGGGCCAGCGTGGTGCAGCTGTTCGACTCCTGGGCCGGGGCGCTGTCCCCGCGCGACTACCAGCGTCATGTGATGCCGCACAGCGCCAAGGTGCTGGCGTCGGTGGCCGGGATGGGCGTGCCGCGGATCCACTTCGGGGTCGGCACCGGTGAGTTGCTGCCGCTGATGGCCGCGGCGGGCGCGGACGTGGTCGGGGTCGACTGGCGGGTGCCGCTGGACGAGGCCTCGCGGCGGATCGGGCCCGGCTACGCGGTGCAGGGCAACCTGGACCCGGCGGTGATCTTCGCGCCCTGGCCGGCGATCGAGGCGCGGGTGCGGGAGGTCCTGGACGACGGCGCGAAGACCCCGGGGCACATCTTCAACCTCGGGCACGGCGTCCTGCCGGAGATGGACCCGGACGTGCTCACCCGGGTCGTCGAGCTGGTCCACGAGGCTTCGGCGCGCTGAGACGTGAGCACGGTGCAGGCCGCATCCGAGGGTTCGATGCCCGACGCGGCGTCCGGGAGTCCGGGGCCCGGCTCGGAGTCGGAGTCGGGAGCAGGGACGCAGGCGGGGCCGGGAACGCAGCCGGAACCGGCACCGAGGCCGGCACCGCGCACCGTCGCAGTGATCGGCGGCGGAATCTCCGGCCTGGCAGCCGCCTGGTTCGTCAAGCAGGCGGCGCCGGAAACAGCCGTGACCGTGTTCGAGGGCTCCCCCCGGCTCGGCGGCAAGCTCGCCGTCGGCGAAGTCGGCGGCGTCCAGGTCGACCTGGGCGCCGAGTCCATCCTCAACCGCCGCCCGGAGGCGGTGGACCTGGCCCGCGCCGTCGGTTTGGCCGACGACCTGGTGCATCCGGCCACCGCGTCGGCCTCGGTGTGGAGCCGCGGCGACCTGGTGCCGATGCCCAAGGGCCACCTGATGGGCATCCCCGGCGACCCGGCCGTGCTGTCCGGATTGCTGTCCCCGGCCGGGCTCAAGCGGGCCGAAGCCGGACCGTCGCTGCCCTCCCGCGCCCGGCTGCGCCTGGAGGCGGAGACCGACGACGTCGCCGTCGGCGCCTTCGTCGCGGACCGGTTCGGCCCCGAAGTCGTGGACCGGCTGGTCGAGCCGCTGCTCGGCGGGGTCTATGCCGGGCACGCCACCGAGATCTCGCTGCGCGCGGCGATCCCGGCCCTGGTCCCGGCCTACGAATCGGGTGAACCGGTGGACGCGGCGGTGGCGCGGATCCTGGCCGCCCAGGCCGCCGCGGCCAATCCGGCCCCGGTCTTCGCCGGCATCCGGGGCGGCGTCGGGCGGTTCCCGGCGGCGCTGGCAGAGTCCTGTGAAGCCGCCGGTGTGAAGATCCGCCGCGCGACGATGGTCAGGGAGCTGAATCGCACCCCCGACGGCTGGCGTCTGATCTCCGGTCCGGTCCCGGCCGCCGAGGCCCACGCCTTCGACGCGGTCATCGTCGCGGTCCCCGGCGCACCGGCCGCGCGGCTGCTCAAGGACGCGGCACCGCGGGCGGCGGCGGAACTCGGCGGGATCGAGTACGCGTCCGTCGCGCTGGTCACCTTCGTGTTCGACGACGCCACCCTGCCGGCGGGCAGCGGATTCCTGGTCCCGCCCGCGGACCACCGGTTCATCAAGGCTTCGACGTTCTCCAGCGTGAAGTGGTCCTGGCTCGCCGAGTCCGGCAAGACCGTGCTGCGGGCCTCGGTGGGACGCCATCGCGAGACCGCCGACCTGCAACGGGACGACGCCGAGCTCACCGCCCTGGCGCTGGCGGACCTGCGCACCGCGCTCGGCCGCCCCGACGCCCTGGGCGACCCCCTCGACACCCACGTCCAGCGCTGGGGCGGCGGGCTGCCGCAGTACGCGGTCGGCCACGTCGCCCGCGTGGCCCGCATCCGCGAAGCGGTGGCGGCCCAGCCCGGCCTGGCGGTGTGCGGCGCGGCGTACGACGGCGTCGGGATCGCGGCCTGCGTGGCCTCGGCCCGCAGCGCGGCGCAGATGATCACCTCATAGCGAAGTACAGATCACCCGATAGGAAAGAATGGCCCCATGAGCGACAACACGAACGAGCAGCCGGCCGGTGTCGTCAGCAACGTCCGCATCGGCAAGCGCGCGGTGGAGCTGAACGAGGTCACCCGGTACGCGCTGTGGTCGGTGTTCAAGGTCCGCGCCGAACTCCCCGCCTCCGACGACGCCCGCGCGGACCTGGCCGCCGAGGTGGAGGCGCTGTTCGAGGCGCTGGCCAAGGACGACGTGGTGGTCCGCGGGGTCTACGACGTCGCGGGCTTCCGCCACGACGCGGACTTCATGTTCTGGCTCCACGCCGAGACCTCCGACGCGCTGCAGGACGCCTACCAGCGCTTCCGGCGGACCGCCTTCGGCCGTCTGACCGAGCCGGTGTGGTCGCAGATGGCGCTGCACCGCCCCGCGGAGTTCAACAAGAGCCACATCCCGGCGTTCGTGGCCGACGAGCAGGCGCGCGGCTACGTCGCGGTGTACCCGTTCATCCGCAGCTACGAGTGGTACCTGCTGGAGGACTCCGAGCGCCGCCGGCTGCTGGCCGAGCACGGCATGATGTCGCGCGAGTACCCGGACGTGCGGGCCAACACGGTGCCGTCGTTCGCGCTCGGCGACTACGAGTGGATCCTCGCCTTCGAGGCCGACGCCCTGGACCGGATCGTCGACCTGATGCGGCACCTGCGCGGGTCGGAGACGCGGCGGCACGTGCGCGAGGAGGTGCCGTTCTACACCGGGCGGCGGCGGGCGATCGCGGAGATCGTGGACTCGCTGCCGTAGGCGACTGATCGGCGGGATGGCCGGTCGGCTCGGCGGGGCGGGGGCCTGCGGGGCGAGGCGTCGGCGGGCGAGGCGTCGGCGGGGCGGCGGGTCGGCATTCTTCGAGACACCGCCGACCACCCGACACCGGCGACACCGCTCCCGGCTCCCGCGGATCGGTCCCGCCACCGGTGAGACTGGCGGGCATGACCGAGTCCGCAGTCCCCCGCTGGGTGCCGCGCGCGATCGTCATCGCGCTGCTGTTCTACGCCGGGTTCCTGATGAGCCAATGGGCGCTCGGGCGTCTGAAGGACCTGCTCGTCACGCTGCTGGTGGCGCTGTTCGTGGCGCTGGCGATCGAGCCGGCGGTGGACGCGATGGCGCGCCGGGGACTGCGGCGCGGCGTCGCGGTGATGATCGTGTTCGTGGTGCTGCTGGCCTCGGTGGCGCTGTTCGTGTTCGCGCTCGGATCGCTGTTCGTGGACCAGATCGTGCAGTTCGCGGGGAACCTGCCGCGCTACGCCGACAACGTGGTGTCGTGGATCAATCGGACTTTCGACCAGAGCATCTCGGTGCAGGACCTGCAATCGAAGGTGCTCAGCGACTCGAATTCGCTGAAGTCCTACGCCGAGCAGCTGGCGGGGAACGTGTGGGGCGTGTCGTCGTCGGTGCTGGGCGGGGTGTTCCGGACTTTCACGGTGGCGTTGTTCACCTTCTACCTGGCCGCGGACGCGCCGAAGCTGCGGTCGGAGCTGGTGTCGCTCTTCCCGCCGGGGCGGCAGGCCGCGATCACGCGGGCATGGCAGATCGCGCTGGAGAAGACCGGCGGGTACATCTACTCGCGGGCGCTGATGGCGCTGATCTCGGGGTTCGCGCACGGGATCCTGTTCTGGATCATCGGGCTGCCCTACGCGCTGGCGCTGGCGATCTGGGTGGGCTTGATCTCGCAGTTCATCCCGACGGTGGGGACGTACCTGGCGGGGGCGCTGCCGATCCTGATCGCGCTGACGAACGGGCGGCCGGGCGCGGCGATCGTCATCCTGGTGTTCGTGGTGGTCTATCAGCAGTTTGAGAACTACATCCTCCAGCCGCGGATCACGGCCAAGACGGTCGAGATCCACCCGGCGGTGGCGTTCGGGGCGGTCATCGCCGGGGCGGCGCTGCTGGGCGGCGTCGGGGCGATCGTCGCGATTCCGCTGACGGCTACGGTGCAGAGTTTCGTCTCGGCGTACATCAGGCGGTACGACGTTGCGGGCGAGCGCTCGGGCGCGGGCGGACATGCAGAGGCTGACGAACGCACGGAGGCCGGCTAGGGCACGAAGCGGTATCCGGTTCCGTATTCGGTCATCAGGTGCCGGGGGTTCTGGGGGTCGTCTTCGAGTTTGCGGCGCAGGCGCGCCATGTGGAAGCGCAGGTATCCGGCCTCGCCGGTCTGGCTGTCGCCCCAGACGTCGGAGAGCAGGCGCGACGTGCTGACCAGCTGGCCGGGATGGCGGAGCAGGATCTCGAGGAGCGCCCACTCGGTGCGGGTCAGGCGGACCGGTTCGCCCCCGCGCTTGACGCTGCGCGACATGAGGTCGATGTCGCAGCTGCCGAGGCGGACCGCGCTGGCCTCGGAAGCCCCGGAAGGGGACACCACCTGCTGATGACGCCGGATCACGGCACGCAGCCGGGCGAGCAGCTCCTCCATGGCGAAAGGCTTGGTGACGTAGTCGTCGGCACCGGCGTCGAGCGCATGGATCTTGTCCAGCGGATCGACGCGGCCGGACAGCACGACGATCGGCACGCTCGTCCACCCCCGCAGGCCGAGGATGACATCGACGCCGTCCATGTCCGGCAGGCCCAGATCGAGGAGCACGGCATCGGGCAGCCGGCGGGCGGCCGCGGCGAGGGCGTCGACGCCGGTGGCCGCGGTCTCGACTTCGTAGGTGCGGGATTTGAGGTTGATGCGCAGGGCGCGCAGGATCTGCGGTTCGTCGTCGACGACGAGGATGCGGGTCACTGGCTCCCTCGGTTCTGGTGGGGCGGCTTGGAAGCCTTGCGGGAAGGCGGATGGGGCGGGGAGTTGGGTATTTGCGACAAGTCAACAGGATGGGAACGGGATCGGAGCTGTTGCTCGCGCGATGCAAACGCGTGGGTGGATACCCGAATCGCCGGCGACATCGCGCCGGACGTGGGCGTGGCGCGGCGCTCAGGCGCTGCGAGTCACCACGGGCAGCCGTACGAAAGCCGCCGGGGCCGGCACGCCCCGCCGCGCGCCGACCCCGCTCCCCGCATCCTGCACCGCCGAGTCCGGGCCCGGTCCCCCGGCTTCGGGGCCGTGTCAGCCGGCCACCGTCGACCCCACCCCCGCCCCGCCCCACCACATGCGAGCCGCTACCAACCCACCTACGATCCGTCCGTGTAGAGGCCCATTCCGCAGATGCTCGAACAGACCTCCAGGTGCATGCCATGAACGATCTGCCCGAGATCCGCCACGCCGACCTGATCGTCCGCGCCGGCCGGATCCACACGCTCGACGCCACCGGAACGGTGGCGTCCTCGCTGGCCGTGGTCGGGGAGAAGATCGCCGCGGTCGGCGACGACCGGGAGACCGCCGCGCTGCTCGGTCCCGCGACCGAAGTGGTGGACCTGGGCGGGCGCACCGTGGTTCCCGGGCTGCACGACTCGCATCTGCACCTGGTCGACGCCGGGAACAGCTGGAATCTGCAGGTGCGCTGGGATGGCGTCCCGTCGTTGGCCGATGCGTTGCGGCTGCTCCGGCAGCGGGCGGCGGAAGCGGCGCCCGGGCAGTGGGTGCAGGTGATCGGCGGGTGGGCCGAGGGCCAGTTCGCCGAGCATCGGTTGCCGACGCTGGCCGAGATCGAGTCGGTGTCCGCGGATGTGCCGGTGCTGGTGGTGTTCCTGGATGCGGCGGCGTTCCTGAATCATGCCGCGGTGCGGGCGCTCGGCTACACCAAGGACACGCCGGATCCCCCCGGTGGTGTGTTGCAGCGGGATGCGGCTGGGAACCCGAACGGGCTGCTGATCGCGAAGCCGAGTCCGGCGGTGCTGGCGTTGGCGGTGTTGGGTGCGCCGCGGCTGGAGGAGGACGAGCGGCTGAACTCCACGCACCGGTTCCTGCGTGAGCTGAACCGGCTCGGCGTGACCGGTGCCATCGACGCCGGGGCGACCGAGGTCCCGGACTCGTATGCGGCGCTGCGGACCCTGCGCGCGCAGAACCGGCTCTCGGTGCGGACGGCCCTGAACGTGTTCGCAATGCATCCCGGTCAGGAGTTGGAAGAGCTGAGCCGACTCACCTCGGAACTGAACGTCGGGACGGACGGCGACGACCTGCTGTGGTTCAACGGCGTCGGCGAGGCTCTGACGCTGGACGGCGTCGACTTCTCCAACTTCATGCAGCCGCGGCCGGAGCTGTCCGACGCCATGGCCCGGAACCTGGAGCCGGTGGTGCGGCTGTTGGTGGAGCGGCGGTGGCCGTTCAGCTTCCATGCCACCTACGACGAGTCGATCCGGCGGTTCCTGGGCGTGCTGGAGAAGGTGCACCGGGATCTGCCGTTCGACGGTCTGCGGTGGGCTGTGGAGCACGCGGAGACGATCCGTCCCGAAACCATCGACCGGGTGGCGGCGCTCGGTGGCGGGATCACAGTGCAGCACCGGATGGCCTATCGCGGTGAGCATTTCCTGAAGCGGTATGGCGAAGAGGCGGCGCGGCGGGTCCAGCCGGTGATGGAGATGCTGACGCGCGGGGTGCCGGTCGGCGGCGGTACGGACGGCACCTGGATGGCCGCCGCGAATCCCTGGGACGCGCTGCGGTGGTTCACCACCGGCACCACTCTCGGCGGGCTGGAGATGTGGCGTGTCGAAGACCGGCTGGACCGCACGCTGGCGCTGCGGCTGTTCACCGGCGGCAGCGCGTGGTTCACCGGGCAGACGCGGCAGCGTGGTGAGTTGGTGCCGGGGATGCTGGCGGACTTCGCGGTGCTGTCCGCCGACTACTTCAGCGTGCCGGAGGAGGAGTTGGCCGGGCTGGAGTCGGTGCTGACGGTGGTCGGCGGGCGCGTGGTTCACGAAGGCGGGCCGTACGGGTCGCGGTGATGGCCGAAGGCCGGACGCAGACCCGACCCGGCCCCCATCGCAAACGTGATGCAAACGCCCATCGTCACCTGGCGCTTCGAACCCGTGGGACGATCGATCACGTGACTGTGACAAAGGGTGTGATCGGACGATGAGCCAGCGTGGCCGTCTCCGCATCTACCTGGGTGCGGCGCCCGGCGTGGGCAAGACGTACCACATGCTCGACGAGGCGCAGCGGCGGGCCGAACGGGGCGGCGACGTGGTGGTCGGGTTCGTCGAGACCTATGACCGGGCGCACACCGCCGCGATGCTCGACGGCCTGGAGGTCGTGCCGCGCCGGCGGATGGCGTACCGGGGCGCGGAGTTCGAGGAGATGGACCTCGAGGCGGTGCTGGACCGGCATCCGGCGGTGGTGCTGGTGGACGAACTCGCGCACACCAACGTGCCGGGATCGCGCAACGCCAAGCGGTGGCAGGACGTCGAGGACCTGCTGGCCGCCGGGATCGATGTGGTCACCACGGTCAACGTGCAGCACCTGGAGTCGCTGAACGACGTGGTGCAGAAGATCACCGGGGTGCCGCAGCGGGAGACCGTGCCGGACGAGGTGGTGCGGGCCGCCGACCAGATCGAGCTGATAGACCAGGCTCCGGAGGCGCTGCGGCGGCGGATGGCGCACGGCAACATCTACAAGCCGGAGAAGATCGACGCCGCGCTGTCCAACTACTTCCGGCCCGGCAATCTCGGGGCGTTGCGGGAGCTGGCGCTGCTGTGGGTGGCCGGGCGGGTCGATGAGGCCTTGCAGCGCTATCGCGGGCAGCACGGCATCGACAAGGTCTGGGAGACCCGCGAGCGGGTGGTGGTGGCGCTGACCGGGGGGCCGGAGGGGACCACGCTGATCCGGCGGGCGGCGCGGATCGCGCAGCGGCTCGGGGCCAAGGGCTCGGATCTGCTGGCGGTGCACGTGGCCCGCTCCGACGGGCTCACCGGGGCCTCGCCGGCGATGCTGGCCGAGCAGCGGGTGCTGGTGGAGTCGCTGGGCGGGACGTTCCACTCGGTGGTCGGGGACGATGTGCCCGAGGCGCTGCTGCAGTTCGCGCGGGCGGAGAACTCCACGCAGCTGGTGGTCGGGGTGTCGCGGCGGGGCCGGTTGGAGCGGTTCCTGAACGGCGGCTACGGCATCGGCGAGACCGTGGTGCAGAAGTCCGGCGACATCGACGTGCACATGGTCACGCACGAGCGCTCGGCGGCCGACCGGGGGCGCTGGGGCTGGATCAAGCGGGTGGTGCGGCAGCCGGAAACCGGACCGCGCTGGTGGGGGCCGGTGGCCGGGCTGGTGGTGCCGATCCTGCTCACGCTGGTGCTGGCGAACCTGCGCAGCCAGCTGCACCTGACCAACCAGGTGCTGATCTTCCTGGCCGGCGTGGTGGCGGTGGCGCGGCTGGGCGGGCTGCTGTCGGCGTTCTTCGCCTCGCTCACCGCCTCGCTGCTGCTGAACTACTACTTCATCTCGCCGTTCTACCGGCTGACCATCAACGACCCGCAGAACATCGTGGCGCTGGTGGTGTTCGCGCTGGTGGCGCTGATCGTGGCCTCGGTGGTGGACTTCGCCTCGCGGCAGGAGCGGCGGGCGGCGAAGGCCACGGCGGAGGCCGAGACGCTCTCGGAGCTGGCCCGGTCGGTGTTGCGGGGGGACGAGGCGATCGCGGCGCTGCTGGCCCGGTTCCGGGAGACGTTCGGGATGGAGTCGGTGACGCTGCTGGAGCGGGCCGAGCCGGACACGCCGCTGCTGCCGGACGAGCCCGACGACCCGGAGGCGTGGCGGATGGTGGCGGCCACGGCCGGGTCCGGCGCTCTGCCGTGCCGGGCGCCGGCCGAGGGCGACGTGGTGGTGCCCGCCGGGCCGGACGCGATGCTGGTGCTGCGCGGGCGGACGCTGCCGGCCTCGGACCAGCACGTGCTGACCGCGTTCGCGGCGCAGGCGGCGGTGGCGCTGGAACGGTCGAAGCTGGCCCGGCAGGCCGCCGAGGCGGTGCCGCTGGCGGCCGCGGACAAGATGCGGACGGCGCTGCTGGCGGCGGTGTCGCATGATCTGCGCACGCCGCTGTCGGCGGCCAAGCTGTCGGTGGCGTCGCTGCGGGACACCTCGGTGCAGTGGTCCGAGGAGGACCGCTCTGAGCTGCTGGCCGGCGCCGAGGAGTCTTTGGACCGGTTGTCGCGGCTGGTGGACAACCTGCTGGACATGAGCCGGCTGCAGGCCGGGGCGCTGAACCTGGACCTGGAGGATGTGGCGGTGCAGGACGTGGCGGCGATGGCCCTGGACTCGCTGGGGACCGACCGGTCCCGGGTGGAGTTCCGGGACCTGGGCGGCGTGCCGGACGTGGTGGCCGACCCGGTGCTGCTGGAGCGGGCGGTGGCGAACCTGATCGGCAACGCCCTCAAGCACGGGTCGCTGGACGCTCCGGTGCTGATCAGCGCCTCGGAGCTGGCGGGGCGGGTGGAGCTGCGGGTGGCGGACCGGGGCCCGGGGATCCGGCATCAGGACTGGGAGCGGATCTTCACGCCGTTCCAGCGGCTCGGGGACCGGGACAACACCACGGGTGTGGGGCTCGGGCTGGCGCTGTCCCGAGGACTGGTGGAGGCGATGGGCGGGACGTTGACCCCGGAGGAGACGCCGGGCGGGGGGATGACGATGGTGGTGTCGCTGCCGGCGGCGCAGGCCGACGCCGAGGACGCTGATGAGGCCGGCGGCGGCGACGACGCCGGCGAGGCAAGCCCGATCAGCGTCGGCACCGGTATGAATGGGAACAGGGAACAGACCACCACTACCGCCGCCGGCGCCGAGGAGCCCACCCGATGATCAAGGTCCTGGTGGTCGACGACGAACCGCAGCTGCTGCGCGCGCTGCGGATCAACCTCATAGCCCGCAAGTACGACGTGGTGACCGCGGTGGACGGCACCTCGGCGCTGGCCCTGGCCGCCCGCACCCTGCCGGACCTGGTGGTCCTGGACCTGGGCCTGCCGGACCTGGACGGCGCCGAGGTGATCAAGGGCCTGCGGGGCTGGAGCGAGGTGCCGATCGTGGTGCTGTCCGGCCGCGCCGACGCCTCCGACAAGGTCGAGGCCCTGGACGCGGGCGCGGACGACTACCTGACGAAGCCGTTCTCGATGGAGGAGCTGTTGGCCCGGCTGCGCGTGGCGCGGCGCCACGCCGACCGCAACGCGCCGAAGGCGGTGGCGCAGCGGATCGGGGACTTCGACGTGGACGTGGCCGCGCACACCGTGACCCGCGCCGAGGAGGCGCCGGAGTCGGTGCCGGGCAGCGTGCACCTGACGCCGACCGAGTGGGGCATCGTGGAGGTGCTGCTGAAGAACGCCGGGCGGCTGGTGTCGGCCAAGCAACTGCTCAGCGAGGTGTGGGGGCACGGGTACGAGAACGACACGCCGTTGCTGCGCTTCCACTTCACGAAGCTGAGGCGGAAGCTGGAACGGGAACCGTCGCATCCGGTGCACCTGCTGACCGAGCCGGGGATGGGCTACCGCTTCCAGCCCTGATATACCTCGCGAGTAGCCGTTACATGCGGATATTGAAGAAACCTGCATCGCAGCGGAACGTCCCTGGTCATTGACCGGACCTCTACTGATCGCACAAGCGAACCGCCGGTATTCAGAATGTGCCATCAGGAGTAAACGACGGCGCGCCACGCATAACACAACGCCAGCGCCCCGATATCTGGAGGCATGCGTTCGTTGCGTTTTGTGGCCGCGGTGGGACTCGGCCTGACCCCCTTGCTGGCCTCCGCAGCGGCCGGCACCGTCCCGGCCGTCGCCGGCGGAGGTGCCGGCCTGACCCTCACCGCCACGATGGCGGGCCAGGACCAACGCCTCCTCGTGGGCACCACCCATCTGGTGACGATCACCGTCGCCGACACCCCCGGCGAAGCCGATCTGCGCGACATCTGGGTCGGCCTGGACGATCTGGACCCGCACCCGCTGACGGTGACGTGCCCGGCCGGTGAGAACGGCCATCTGTCCCTGGAACCGGAGCAGTCGCTTCAGTGCACCGCGACGGTGACCGCCGAAGTCGGCTACCGCACCCTGGTCGCCCGCGCCCGGGCGCGGGTCCCCGGCGGCGGCTCGGTGGCCAAGTCGATGCCGCTGCATTACACGGGCTTCCTGCCGCCTCCTCCGCCGCCGGCCGCGCACGCCGCGGTGAAGGGCCCGATGACTCCGGAGCCGGCCGCGGGGCGTCCGCACCCGGCTCCGCTGGCACCCCCGCCGCCGGTGGCGGTGCAAGCCGACCCGCCCGGCGGCGGGGAGGTCGCGGATCCGCCTGCGGACAATTGCCCGGACGGCAAGCCCGGCTCGACCAGTGGCGCGGCTAGTGGGTGCTGCGCTGACAGCAAAACCGGGTCGGGCACCACGAGCGGGTGCTGCGCCGACAGCAAGGCCGGATCGAGCGCCGCCAACGGATGCTGCGCCGACGGCAAGACGAGTTCGGGCGCCGCGAGTGGTTGCTGCGCCTCGACAGGAAGCAATTCGGCCAACGGATGCTGCGCCGACGGCACAGCGGGTTCGAACGCTGGTACCGGTTGCTGCGACTCGCACAGTTCGACGTCCGGTTGCGTAAAGCAGAGCCTCGCCTCCGCTGGCGGCGGCAGCCACAAGAACGGCGGCCTGCTGGCCTTCACCGGCCTGTCCACCGAGATGCTGGCGACCGCCGGCGGCATCGGCCTCGCCCTGATGGCGGGCGGTGCGCTGCTCGTCCGGCGGGTCTCGCGGAGGTAGCGCGCCAGGAGTACGACTCGGCTCCGGCCCGCTGACGGCCGGGGCCGAGGACGCGCCCGATCCCCGCCCGCGCCTCCCGCCCATTTGCCCGGACGCCACCTCCGGATAACCTCGGCGGTATGCCCCGTATCGCGCTGGTCACCGACTCCACGGCCTGTCTGTCCGCGGAGGTGGCGGCGGATCTGGGTGTCATCGCGGTGCCGCTGGAGGTGATCGTCCGGGGGACGCCGTATCGGGAGGATGCGCCGGAGACCGGGAAAGTGCTGGTAGAGGCGTTGCGCGCGCATGTGGCGGCCACCACGTCCCGGCCCTCGCCGCAGGACTTCGCGGCGGCGTACCGGGCGGCGGCGGACGCGGGAGCGGACGGCGTCGTGTCGTTGCACATCTCCGCCGAGCTCTCGGCCACGCTGGAGTCCGCCGAGTTGGCCGCGAAGGACGCGCCGCTGCCGGTTCGCGTGCTGGACAGCCGCACGGTCGGCATGGCGCTCGGCTTCGCCGTGCTGGCCGCGGCCGAGGCGGGGCGGGACGGGGCGCACGACCTGGACGCGGTCGCCGAGATCGCGGCCAAGCGGTCAGCCACCGGATCTGCCTTCTTCTACGTCGACACGCTCGAGTACCTGCGGCGGGGCGGCCGTATCGGATCGGCGCGGGCGTTGCTCGGATCGGCGTTGGCGATGAAGCCGCTGCTGCATGTGGCCGACGGCCGGGTCGAGCCGTTGGAGAAGGTGCGGACGTCGACGCGGGCCATCGCGCGTCTGGAAGAGATCGCGGTCGAGCGGGCCGGGGGCGACGGGTCCTCGGTGCAGATCGCCGTGCAGCACCTGGACGCCGCCGAGCGCGCCGACGCCCTCGCCGCGCGGCTCCGGGAGCGGCTGCCCGGTCTCGCTGAGATCACGGTGTGCGAGGTCGGGGCCGTCATCGGCGCCCACGTCGGGCCGGGTGTCCTGGGGGTCATCGTCTCGCCGCGGTAGATCGCGGCGAGCTGAGCCCCGGCTCCCCTGGCCAGCGCCGGATCAATCCCCTGCGGCCGTCCACAACCGCCGGTCCTCGACCCACCCCGCCGACTTGGCCAAGTACGCCCGCAGCCCGGCGAGCCCCGGATGCGGATTGTCGCTCCGCCACACCAGCGAATGCGGATAGGCCGGCGTCGGCTCCCGCAGCGGGATCCGCCGCAGGTCGTGCCCGGCGGACCAGGCCAGCCGCGGCTTCTCGCCGACCAGCGTCGCCACGTCGGAGGAGCCGGCGACGACGTCCAGGAGGTGGTCGGTGCCGAAGTTCGGCCCCAGGCTGTCGATGGAGAGCCCGAACTCCGCCGCGAGCCGTTCGTAGTACACCGCCCACTCGGCCCCCGGCGCGATGCCCGGGATCCAGATCCGGTGCCCGGCCAGCTGTGCCGGGCTCGCGACGCGGGCCGAGGCCAGAGCGTGGCGCGGCCCGACCAGCAGGTCCAGCGGCTCGTCGAGCACCCGGGCCGCCTCGACGCCGGCCGGCAGCCGCCGCTCCCCCGCCAGGTAGCGGAACGTCGCGTCGACCGCGCCGGAGCACACCGCCGCGATCGCCGAGTCGGCGTCGAACAGGGTGAGCACGTCGAGTTCGACGTCGGGCTGCGTCTCGTGGAACCCGCGCAGCAGCGACCCGGGCGCGCTCCGCATGGCGACGACGTCCACCCGCAGCGCCCGGCGCCCCGGACGCACCGACGCGAGCGCCTTCTCCTCCGCCTGAAGCAGGGCTCTGGCATGCGGCAGCAGCGCCTGGCCGTCGATGGTCAGCTGCGCGCCGCGCGCTGTGCGGGTGAACAGCCGCACGCCGAGCTCCCGCTCCAGCGCGGCGATCCGCTTCGACACCGCCTGCTGGGTGACGGCGAGGTCCACGGCCGCCTCGAGGAAGCGGCCGGAATCCGCTGCGGTGACGAACGTGCGAACGGCGTCGAGGTCCATGGCCGCTGAGCATAACCACACAACCAATGGTTGTGGCCAGGAGGCCGAATGGTTGTTTGACCTGGGGTTTGTCGGCTCGCTTGGATGTCATCAGCGATACCGGGGGTTGTGCGGAGGGAAGGACGGGCGATGGCGGGCAGGCGGCTGGGACGTCGGTTCGGGTGGTTGTGGTCGGCCTACGCGGTCAGCACCCTCGGCACCTGGCTGGCCTTCAACGCGTTCACCGTCATCCTGATCAGGGTCCTGCATGCGGGGCCGGCCGAGGTGTCGGCGCTGCCCGCGGCGGGCACGGCGGTGGCGGCGCTGGTGGCGGTACCGCTCGGGCCGTGGATCGAGTTCCGGCGCAAGCGTCCGGTGATGATGGCTATGGATCTGATCCGGTGTGTGGCGCTGATGACGCTGCCGGTGGCGTACGGGTTCGGAGTGCTCAGTTTCGCGCAGTTGCTCGTGGTGTCGGTGGTGGTCGGCGCGTGCGACATCACGTTCGGCGCGGCGAGCGGCGCCTATGTGAAATCGATCGTGGCGCGGGAGGATCTGCTGGCCGCCAACGGCCGGTTCGAGTCGACGACGTGGATGTCGATCGTGCTGGGGCCGCCGCTGGGCGGGCTGGCGGTCGCGACGCTGGGGCCGATGGTGACGGTGGTCGCCGACGCGCTCAGCTATGCCTTGTCGGCGCTGGGGATCCGCGCGATCGGCCGCGACGATGAGCCGTCCGGCACCGCCGGCGGAGCTCACCGAGCCGGCGACACCGGCCTCCTCGACGGCTGGCGCTTCATCCTCCGCAATCCCCTGCTGCGGCCGCTCTTCATCAACAACATCTTCGTCAGCACTCTGATCATGGCGACAGGGCCGCTGCTGGCGGTGCTGATGCTCGGCCGCCTGGGCTTCCCGCCGTGGCAGTACGGGCTCGCGTTCGCAGTGCCCTGCGTCGGTGGTCTGATCGGCTCGCGGCTGTCCGCACCGCTGGTGGCTCGCTTCGGGCGACACAGAGTTCTGATGACGGCGGGCACGGTGCGCGTGCTGCCGCCGATCGGCCTGGTCTTCGTCGGTCCCGGCCTGCCCGGTCTGGCCCTGGTGATGGCCGTCGAGACCGCCCTGATCACCAGCTCCGCGGTCTTCAGCCCGGTCATGGCCACCCACCGTCTGGACCACACCGACCCCACCCGCGTCGCCCGCGTCCTGTCCGCCTGGTCCGTGTCCACCAAGGCCGGTATCGCGGTCGGCACCGCGTTGTGGGGTGTGCTGGCCGCCGTGACCAGTCCGACGTACGGCCTCGGGCTGGCCGGCGCTCTCCTGCTTCCGACCCCGCTGATGCTGCTGCGAACGCCACGGACGCCACGGACGCCCGAGACACCACCGACGCCGGAGCTACCGCGATCGTCCGAAAAGGCCGGTGCCGGCCGCTGACCACGAGGTCAGCGGCCAGCACCGGGCCGTCGTCACCGAACGCGGGCGCCCTACGCCGGCACCACGTTCACCAGCTTCGGCGCCCGCACGATCACCGTCCGCACGCCGCGCCCCTCCAGCGCGCGCTGCACGCCCTCGGAGGCCAGCGCCAGTTCGCGCAGCGCGTCCTCGGCGATGCCCGGCGGCACCTCCAGCCGGTCCTTCACCTTGCCCGCCACCTGGACCACGCACGTCACCGTCTCGTCGACCAGGTAGGCCGGGTCGGCCACCGGGTAGTCCGCGTGCGCCACCGTGTCCGTGTGGCCCAGCCGCGACCACAGTTCCTCGGCGATGTGCGGCGCGAACGGCGCGGTCAGCACCACCAGCGTCTCGGCGGCGGCGCGGGGCACGGCCGGCAGCCGGGTCAGGTGGTTGTTCAGCTCGATCAGCTTGCTGATCGCGGTGTTGAACCGCATCGCCTCCATGTCGTTGCGGGCGCCGTCGATGGTCTTGTTCAGGATCCGCAGCGTGGCCTCGTCGGGCTCGCCGTCGGTGACGGTGACCTCGCCGGACTCCTCGTCGATGACGTTGCGCCACAGCCGCTGCAGGAACCGGAAGGAGCCGATGGAGGCGCGGGTGTCCCAGGGCTTGGACATGTCCAGCGGGCCCATCGACATCTCGTAGATGCGCAGGGTGTCGGCGCTGTACTCGTCGATCATCTCGTCCGGGGAGATGACGTTCTTCAGCGACTTGCCGATCTTGCCGAAGTGCTGGACGACCTTCTCGCCCTGGTAGTAGTAGACGCCGTCGACCTCCTCGACCTCGTCGGCGGGGACGTAGACCTCGCGCGCGTCGGTGTAGGAGGCGCCCTGGATCATGCCCTGGTTGTACAGCTTGCGGAACGGCTCGGCGCTGGTGACGTGGCCCAGGTCGAACAGCACCTTGTGCCAGAAGCGCGCGTACAGCAGGTGCAGCACGGCGTGCTCGGCGCCGCCGACGTACAGGTCGACGCCGCCGGTGTCCTGCGCGTCCCGCGGCCCCATCCAGTACTTCTCGGCCTCGGCCTGGACGAAGCGGCTGTCGTCGTCCGGCGACAGGTAGCGCAGGTAGTACCAGCAGGAGCCGGCCCACTGCGGCATGGTGTTGGTCTCCCGGCGGTACCGGCGCGGCCCGTCGCCCAGGTCCAGGGTGACGTCGACCCACTCCGTGGCCCGCGACAGCGGCGGCTCGGGGGCGCTGGTGACGTCGCCGGCGGCGAAGGTCTTCGGGGAGAAGTCGTCGACCTCGGGCAGTTCCAGCGGCAGCATCGACTCCGGCAGCGCGCGGGCGACGCCGGCGTCGGGGCCGTCGACCGGGTAGACGATCGGGAACGGCTCGCCCCAGTAGCGCTGGCGGGAGAACAGCCAGTCGCGCAGGCGGTAGGTGACGGTGCCCTCGCCGATGCCCTTGTTCTGCAGCCACTCGGAGATCGCGCGGATGGCGGCCGGGACCGGCAGCCCCTCCAGGGAGATCTCGTCGTTGGCCGAATCCGTGATCTGCGCGGACTTGGAGTCGTAGGACTCGGTCCAGTCGGCGACGTCCACCGGCCAGTCGGCCGGCGGGGCGACGACCACGCGCATCGGCAGGTCGAAGGCCCGGGCGAACTCGAAGTCGCGCTGGTCGTGGGCCGGCACCGCCATGATGGCGCCGGTGCCGTAGCCCATCAGGACGTAGTCGGCGATGAACACCGGGACGCCCTCGCCGTTGACCGGGTTCACCGCGAAGGTGCCGGTGAACACGCCGGTCTTCTGCCGGCCCTCGGTCTGCCGCTCGACCTCGGTCTTGGCCGCGGCCTGCGCGCGGTAGGCGGCGACCGCCTCGGCCGGGGTGGCGTGCCCGCCGGTCCAGGCCGCCTTGGTGCCCTCGGGCCAGGCCCGGCCCACGAAGGAGTCGACCAGTTCGTGTTCGGGCGCCAGCACCATGTAGGTGGCGCCGAACAGGGTGTCGGGGCGGGTGGTGAAGATCTCGATGGTCTTCTCCGAGCCGTCCACGGCGGTCACCGGGAAGTGCACCCGGGCGCCCTCGGAGCGGCCGATCCAGTTGCGCTGCTGCAGCTTGATCGGCTCGGGCCAGTCCAGCCGGTCCAGGTCGGACAGCAGCCGGTCGCCGTACTCGGTGATGCGCATCATCCACTGGCGCAGGTTGCGCTTGAACACCGGGAAGTTGCCGCGCTCGGAGCGGCCGTCGGCGGTGACCTCCTCGTTGGACAGCACGGTGCCCAGGCCCGGGCACCAGTTCACCGGCGCGTCCGCGATGTAGGCCAGGCGGAAGGAGTCGACGACGGCGGCCTGCTCCTGCGGGGACAGGGTGTCCCAGGCGCGGCCGTCGGGGGTGGCGCGGGTGCCGTCGGCGAACTGCGCGATCAGCGCGGCGATCGGCCGGGCCCGGTCGGCGTCCTGGTCGTACCAGGAGTTGAAGATCTGCAGGAAGATCCACTGCGTCCACTTGTAGAAGGACACGTCGATGGTCGACACGCCGCGGCGGGTGTCGTGGCCGAAGCCGATGCGGTGGATCTGCTCGCGGTAGCGGGCGATGTTGCGCTCGGTGCTGGTCCGCGGGTGCACGCCGTGCTCGACGGCGTACTGCTCGGCGGCCAGGCCGAAGGCGTCCATGCCGATGGTGTGCAGGACGTGGTGGCCGGTCATCATCTTGAACCGGCCCAGCACGTCGGTGGCGATGTAGCCCAGCGGGTGGCCGACGTGCAGGCCGGCGCCGGAGGGGTACGGGAACATGTCCAGGATGTAGGCCTTGGGCTCGGACATGTCGGCCGGGTGGTTGGGGACCTCGAAGGTGTGGTTCCGGGCCCAGTAGTCCTGCCACCTGGGCTCGATATCAGCGGCGACGGCAGCCGTGTAGCGGAACTTCGGCTCGTCGCTTACAGGCTTGGGCTGTGTGGACTGCTCGCTCATGTCGTCAGGTCTCCGCGGGTACGTCTGTCGGAAAAGTTCTGGGCTGGAAATAAAAAAGCCCCTCGGACATGGAGGGGAGCCGCGCTGACCCGGAGCTCTGTGCGGCTCCGGCCTTTTTCAGCGCGGCTACATAAGAAGCAGCGTCACAGCCCGCATGTCTCAAGGGTACCAGCGGTGTCCCCGGGATATCCGCGCTACCTGCGCATCAGCCCCAGGACCAGCAGGACCTGCGCGAGGTGGTAGGTGACGATGATCGGGACGTCCAGCTGCCAGTCCCGCCGGACGAAGCGGGTCCAGCCGATCATCGTGTCGGAGACCGCGAACAGCAGCGCGCCGGGGATGATGCGCAGGTCGCCGGTCCACCACGCGGCCACCACCATGAGCGAGATGACGGTGACGTAGGCCAGGACCGGCCCGGCGAGCGCCGGGTCCGTCTCGCGGGCGGCGGTGCGGATGCGCAGGCCGACGGTGGCGAACATGGAGCCGGCCAGGATCAGGCCCGTGAGGACGAAGGAGATGGCGTAGCCGCCGTGCGCGTGCCGGCTGACGAAGGCGGCGATGTAGGCGACGTGGGCGAGCAGGAACGCGGCCAGGCCGAGGACGAAGGCGCGGGCGGCGGTCGGCGAGTCCTCCGGGAGCATGAGGAAGACGTCGCCGATCAGGCTCAGCACGAGCGCCGCCACGGTGGTGACCACGAGGTAGGCGGTCGCGCGGTGGTCGCCGGGTGTGCCCGGGGCGGCGTGGTCGTGCGCGATGGCCAGCGCCGCGGCGATCAGCAGGACCATGGTGAGCGGCTTGGCGGCGTACTCGGCGGCGCGGGCGCCGCGGGAGGCCGGGTCGGCGGCGCGGCGGGCGACGGCGAGCCAGTCGGCGAGGGCCGCCAGCAGGGTGAGCAGGGTCAGGGTGAGGGGCACAGCCGAAAGCTACTACTCGGTAGCTTCGATGTCACCGGCTGACGCTTCGGCGACGGCGTCGAGGTCGTCGCCGGCCGGAGAGCACCGACCGGCGTGGTACCGACCAGCCCGCCACCGCTGCCGCGACGGCTTCGGCGTCTTCGCCAGCCGGAGGGCGTCGACCGGCGTAGTGCCGACCAGTCCGCCACCGCTTCGGCTCAGCCGCTACCGCTTCCGCGACGGCTTCGGGATCTTCACCGGCCGGAGGGCGTCGACCGGCGTGGTGCCGACCAGCTTGGCGCCGTCGGGTGTGGCGCAGAAGTCGGCGAGGTACTTCGTGGCTTTCGAGCCTTCGCCGTCCTTGTCGGCGGCGGGGTCGCCGGCGAGGATCTGCTTGTAGTAGTCGATGGTCTGCTGCATCGCCGGGCGCGCCACCTCGGGGGTGGCGGCGAGGGCGTGGGCGGCGTCGGTGCCCCAGGTGCCGTTGCGGAAGGCGTCGAAGACCGGGACGAGGGCGGCTTTGCAGCCGGTGAGTTGCTGTTGGGCGGCCAGGAGCGCGTTGGGATCGGCAGTGGTCGCGGTAGCGGCGGCGACGGGGGCCGTGCCGCCCGCCGGGGCGCTCGGGGACGCCGCGGCCGAGGTCGCGGCCGGGATGTCCGGGGTCGGCGAGGTGGCGCCGGAGCCGCCGCCGGACGAGCACGCGGACACGGCAGCCGCCGCTGCCGCCGCGAGGAGTACAACCTGAGCCCGCATGGTGTTCATCGTGGCGTAACGGCGCGACTACTGATACCGACCGATGTATGAGCTCGGATACGCCATTCGTGCTGCTTCACTCCACTTCTTGCAGTGATGCCGCTTCTGGTGCCGATGGCGCCTCGTGCTTGTGCCGCCGCCGCAGGAACCTCGGTGTCGGGAACGCCAGGAACCCTTCCGCGCGCCCCGCGGCGATCCCGATCCGGGCCAGGTCGCGGGCCTTCGGGAAGCAGACGTAGCGCGGCTCCCACACCGGCCGGTACTTCATGTTGGCCCGGTACAGCGACTCCAGCTGCCACCATCGGGAAAACACCGACAGCACGACGCGCGCCAGGCGCAGGAACGGCCCGGCGCCGATGCGCCCGGCGCGTTCGAAGACGCTGCGGAACATCGCGAAGTTCAGCGAGACGCGCTCCACGCCGAGCTCGGAGCCGGCCTTGATCAGGTCGATGACCATGAACTCGACCAGGCCGTTCTCGGTGCCGCGCTCGCGGCGCATCAGGTCCAGCGACAGGCCCCGGCCGCCCCACGGCACGAACGACAGCAGGGCCCTGAGGACTCCGTCGCCGTCCAGGCACTCCACCATCACGCACTGGCCGTCCGCGGCGTCGCCGAGGCGGCCCAGCGCCATCGAGAAGCCGCGTTCCACCGCGCCCTCGCGCCAGTCGTCGGCGCGGCCGATCAGCCGGGCCATCTCCGCGCGCGGGATGTCGGCGTGGCGGCGGATGCGGGTGCGGTAGCCGGCGCGTTCGACGCGGTTGTAGGCCTGGCGGACCACGCGCATGGCGCGGCCTTCGAGGGTGAACTCGTCGACCTCGACCACCGCCTCGTCGCCGAGTTCGACGGCGTCCAGCCCGAAGCGGGACAGCACCTTGCCGCCCTCCTCCGAGGCGCCCATCACGGCCGGGACCCAGGCGTGCCGGCGGGCCTCGGCGAGCCAGGCCTCGATGGCGCCGGGCCAGGCCTCGACATCGCCGATGGGGTCGCCGGCGGCCAGCGACACGCCGCTGACCGGGCGGTAGGCGATCGCGGCCTTGCCGGTCGGGGACCAGATGACGTTCTTGTCGCGGCGCAGCGCGAAGTAGCCCAGGGAGTCCTGGTCGCCGAACTTCTCCAGCAGCGCGCGCAGCCGGGCGTCGTCCTGCGGCTCGTGCCGGACGCTGCCGCGCCGGGGCTGGAACAGCGCCCAGGCCACGGCCAGGATCATCACGCTGCCCAGGAAGTTGACGGCCACGTCCACCCAGTGCGGCACCTCGACGGCGGTGTCGTACCACCACAGGCCGGTGCCGGCCATCCCCGCCTTGAGCGTGTACAGGGCCTGATCGCCCAGGTCGGTCTGCGGGTTGGCGTCGTTCCAGGCCACCAGCGTGACCCCGACCAGCGCCGACAGCGCCATCGACACGGCCAGCACGATCAGCGCCAGCCGGAAGTTGGCGGCGTCGAAGACGGCGTAGAGCTCCCGGCGCGCCCAGACGACCAGCGCGACGAACACCGCCTGGATGACGAAGGACACGATCAGCGGCGGCAGCGGCTGCAGGTCGGCCCGGGTGAGGTCGCCGAACAGGTAGGTGACGGCGAGCCAGCCCAGCGGGCCGACGAACACGCCCAGCACCATCAGCAGCCACCAGGCGATGCGTTTGCGGCGCCGCACCGCCGTGGCGAGCATCAGCATCAGCACGCCGAAGCCGAGCGAGGGGACGCCGAGCAGGAAGCCCAGGCTGAACAGGATGTAGTCGGGCAGCCGGTCGATCCGCGCGTTGGTGCGCGGCGACAGCGCGGACAGGATCGACATCAGCGCCACGATCCGGCAGTACCAGACCAGCAGGGCGGGGATCCGGGCCCGGAAGCGCCGGGCCCGGCCGGTGCTCGCTGTCTCCGTCATCCGCGCCTTTACCTCCGGGTATGTCATGGTTCGTCACCGATCCGGCTCCAACATACTCAACGGCGGGGTCCATCCGGGCACGCCGGACCGCGCGGTGATGTGCGGCTCCACCGCAAGGCCGGTGTCGGGTGCGGATTTCCTGGTAACCTCCGCTTCGCCGCGGGTGGGGCGGTGGAATCCGATCACTCGCGGACCGAATGTTGGGGGGCGTGGCCATGGACCAGCAACCGGGAAGGCAGCTGCCCGCACGGCAGGGCCAGGGACGGCCGCCGACGGCCGAGGAGCTGTCCCGGATGGGACAGCAGGGGCCGGGGCAGGGGCCGGGTTGGCAGGGCGAGCCGGGCGGGCCCCCGCAGGGGCCGCAGCCGGGCGCGCCGCAGGAGTACTACGACGAGCAGCCGAGCGTCGTGCGGCCGTTCGTGCGGCAGGTCGAGGAGGA
>JABFXP010000522.1 GCA_013361685.1 Catenulispora sp. | reverse complement strand
GATCCTGCGGTGTCGCGGGCGTAGCGGGTGGCCGGAACCTGCAACGTGCGCTCGCGATCGATGCGTGAGGCGAGTGCAGCGGTGAGGTCCGCGATGTGGGACGTGCGGTCGGCGATCTCGCGGCGGACATCGCGCAGCCGCGCGGCGGGCGGTGCGGACGATCCAGGGGGCGATGCGGCGGGCGGCGGCTGAGGTGCAGGAAAAGCGGCCGGACGAGGCCGTGGAAGAAAGTTCGCAGCGGGGCGATGAGTTTCGCTCCGGTGGTTCGTCTGTTCTCCTGAGCGGAGCGGCGTTCGACGCTGCCCCGGCACAAGAAACCGTGGAGGCACAGCATGACGAACACATCAGACACCGGCCAGGGCACGCAGGCTGGCCGGCCGCCGATCGTCGACATGGCCGCCTGGCAGGCCGCGCGGGACGAATTGCTGGTCCGCGAGAAGGCCCACACCCGCGAGGGCGACGCCATCGCCGCGGCCCGGCGCAGACTGCCGATGGTGGAGTTCGACGGCAGCGTCAAGGTGGACGGCCCGAACGGACCGGTGCCGTTCCTAGACCTGTTCCAGGGACGCGAGGAGCTCATCACCTACAAGCACATGTGGTGGGACGGCGCGCCGCACCAGGGGCAGTGCGAGGGCTGCACCTACGCGGCCTGGCACCTGCAGGCCACCGAGCCGTATCTCAACGCCCGCGGTGTGTCGTTGGCCCTGGTGACCGTCGGGAGCTGGGAGGAAGTAGCGCCGTTCATCGAGTTCATGGGCTACACCAGCCCCTGGTACTCGGTGCGCGGGATCCAGGGGCCGGTCGGCGGCGACATGGGCTACGTCACCAGCTACCTGCGCGACGGCGACCGGGTCTTCATGACCTACAGCTCGACCGGCCGTGGGACCGAGGTGATGAGCGGGTCGTTCGCGCTGCTCGACATGACGCCGTACGGCCGCGGCGAGTCGTGGCAGGACGTGCCGGAGGGCTGGCCCCAGGGGAACCACGCGTGCTGGTACTGGCGCATCGACGCGGACGGGAACGCCACGTGGGAGGGGACCGGGCGGCCAGCGCCGCAGTGGACCCGTCCGGGTGTCACCCCCGAGACGACGCTTGGCCGGCAGGGCTCGCACTGACTGCGCGGCTCATGTGGGGTCCGCCGGGGTAGTCGGCCGCGCGACCACCCCGGCGGACCCATTCACCGCATAGTCGTCGCGGCCTGGGCCCGGTCGTCGAGGCCGTCCTGGCCGGTGCGGGCCGGGTTTGACCTTGCGCTCGCAGTCGCGGCAGCTGGAGCACGATAGACCTCGGTTCGCCCCTAGCCGCCACGACCCACGTCCGCGCTTACCGCGCCTGGCTGGGTCCGACTTCTAGAGCCAGCGATGCCGCGCCGTGCCGCAGGTCATGCAACCGGATCGGCGGCGGGCCGTGCTCGGCCACCGGCTTCACGAGACGCCGGTACAGGTACTCCGGAGCCAACGGCTGACCATCGACCCGGGTGAGCACGAAGCCCGACGGCACCACAGCCCGGACCTGGCACTCAGCTTCCTGCCTGCGCCGGTGCGCCTTCAACACCTTCACCGTCGTCCGGTCCGGCGCCACAGCGCGTACGCTCGTCGGCGTTTTCGGCGGGCCTTGCAGGATCTGCCCGCCTCGCCGCTAAACACCCGATCAGCGCGTTCGAACCGGACTCGTCGACCGCCCAACTGACGCTGCAAGGTCCTGATCTGACGGCGCAACGCCAAAATCTCGGCATCCTTCTCCCGACCGCTCACAACCAACCATCGCCATCCAGAGCCGGCCCCGCCACGAGGCGACACGCCAAACCCACCCTCACCAGCACGAACGACATTCTCGGCACCAACAACGCCGACGACGAAGCCCCGGCTCACATCTCGCCCGCGCACAGCGAGAACGTCAACTTCTTCGGCATCATCGACGTGGACGTAGAAGGCGAGCTGGCCAAGCTCGACAGTGCCGGCTACCGGCCGCTGCGCGACGTCTGTCCGGAACAGTAGCGACCGATACACGCCTGACCAGGCCATGAGCGCGGCTGCCCGCAGCCGTGTGGGCGACGTAGCTGTTGTTCAGGCGAGGAGATGATCCGCTGATTTGTGCACGTAATCAGGCTCCTGCCTCCGTGGTCTGAGGGCGTCAGCGGCGACCGCAGAGCCCACGCCGCCCGGCCCCGAAGGCAAGCGGACCACGGCGGGTCTCTTTGCAATTGCTTTACCCGTACCGCTTGCCACGAACGAGTGTTCGTGTTCTGATTCGGATTGCTCCTCGAGTATCAGCATTAATGCACAACGCGCCATGATCTTGTCTTGTCGTGTTCCAGTGGCTGATTACGGGTGGTTCGCGTGACGGGGATACGGGGCCTGTTCTTGCGTTCGCAGTCGAGCTCCCAGGGCGCGTTGAGCGCCCTGCGGAAGCTTTCGCGGCGGAGGTTGCCTGAACTGGTGCGCCTTGGGCGTTGGTGGTTGCGGCTGCCGAAGTGGCGGTTCCGCGCGGTGGTGGTGACCACCTGTCTGGCTCTGGTGGCCGGGGTGGTGACGGTGTTGCCGGTGCAGGCGCAGGCGACCGGGGATGTGACCGTCACGCCTGATGTGACGGTCACGTCGGTGTCGATGAGCCCGAACTTGTCGTTGTCGCTGGCGCAGGACAAGGGCACGGTGATCCCATCGGACAAGGTCGGCTACACCGCCACCTTGTCTGATACCGGGGCGACGCTGTCGGTGTCGGGTGTGGTAATGGCCAAGGAGTCCGGGGCCGCGGCCACGGTGCAGTCCTGGTGGTGGTCGCTGTCCACGAACAGCCCGACCGACAGCAGTGCCTGGACCACGTTGGCCGCCGCCGGCGGGACGAACAGCGGCTGGACGCCGACGCTGCCCCAGCCCGGCTCGGGGGTGGGCTTGTCCGCCACCCCGATCCCGATCGCGAACGTCTCCTACCCCGGTGGCGGCGACCGGATCCTCGGGACCGTTCTGAACGGTGAGGACGGGTCCTGGAACTACACCGCGACGGTGGCGCTGTCACCAGCGCAGACCGCGTTCCTGCTGGACCCGTCCAAGTACGGGGACCTGCAGGTGGCGTTCCACGTCGAAGCCTCCCCGCATGCTTTGCGCAACCAGACCGCGGTCGACACCACGGACATCGACACCCAGCTCGCGGCGGCGAAGCCGTCCGGGACGGTGACCGGTGCCGCGGTGACCGTGACCAAGCCGGACGGTTCGACCTCGGTCTTCAACCCGGGCAACACCCCGGCGCTGGCGACCGTGGCGCCGGGCACCACGGTGCCGCTGACCACGTCGTATCAGGTGCCGAATCCGGCGGCGAAGAAGGCCGGCGAGGACGACGGCGCCTACCTGGCCAGGCTGACCGCGCTGGAAAACAGTGCCCTGAAAACGTCGGCCACGGCCACGGCGACTTCGAAGTCCGGCTCCGGCGGCACCCTGACCGCCGCGGCCGCGCCGACGTCCGCGACCGAGCACCTGCCGGTGGTGGCGATCGCCAAGTCCGGACCGGCTTCGGCGGACGCCGGGTTCACCGCGACCTATCCGCTGAAGCTCACCGACTCCGGCGGTGCCACCGCCATCAACCTCGCTGTCACCGACGCACTGCCGGACGGCTCGACCGGTACGGTGACCGGCACGCCGCCGACGATCGCCGCCGGCGGCGTCGCCACCGCGAGTGCCGCATACTCGATTCCCGGCCAGTCCCCGAGCGGCCCGCTGACCGACACCGCCGCCGTGACCTGGACCGACGGCAACGGCGACGTCTACGGCCCGGTCTCCTCGGCCTTCACCACCGACGTCGTCTCGCTGTATGCGGGCTCCACGCTCAGCCTGTCGCCGACGACCGCGGGTCCGGACGTGACCGGTGCGCAGTCCCAGACGCTGGTCGGCACCTTCCTGGACAGCAACAGCAAGCCGATCGCCGGTCAGCCGATCGTCTTCGCCGTGACCGGCCCGAATGCCCGGACAGCCACGGTCTCCACCGCCGCCGACGGCACCGCCACGTTCACCTACACCGGCGCGCATGACGGCACCGATTCGGTGCAGGCCACGTTCACCTCCGGCACCCTGACGATCCCCTCGAACACCGCGAGCGTCGGCTGGGTCACCCCGGTGGCCCCGGCCAGTATCGGCACCTCGCACTGCGACTTCTTCACCGAGGCGGCCTCCGCGACCACGTTCGTGGCCAAGCCCGGGGACAGCGCCACCTTCGGCCAGGACTTCCCGAACATCGCCTTCGACCCGCCGTCCGGGGCGATCCCCAACAACTACACGAAGGTCGACACGAGCACCCGGCCGTTCACCGACGTCACCACCGACCTGGCAGGCAACGCCAACGGCACGATCCCGGCCGCGGGGCCGGGGCACCAGGCGGGCGTCGCGGACATGGCCTCCTTCGACGCCTCCTGCACCGGGAACTTCACCGTGGCCAAGCCCGGTGACGTGACGTTCTCGGTGAACGCCGCCTCCGGGTTCCTGTTCGGCGTGGGCGGTGGCGCGACGCGCGTCAACGGCGCGTTCGAGGGCGACCCGCCGGCCACCGTGCCGTTCACCGGCTTCGCGACGGTCGGGGCGAACGCCGCGGCCGGCACCGACACCGCCGCGCAGCAGGTGACCGTGCACTTCCCGACGGCCGGTTCGTTCCCCTTCGAGGTCGACGGCTTCTTCACCGCCGGAGCCGGTGCCGAATCGCTGGTGCTGAGCACCGTCTCGTTCACCCAGCAGACCTCGCCCCTGAGCGTGTACGTCGGCTACGCCGACGGCCTGCGGGCAGGCGGGTCGCAGTTCCCCTATCCGTGGAACGGCTCGCCCAACGTGACCTACGAAGGCGGCTGCACCGGGTCCTGCGCCATCGACTCCGGCGCGATCCGCCTGGACAACTCCGGCACCACCGCGATGACCGTCAACCATCTGACGGTCAGGTTGGCGACCTGCACCTTCGACATCTGGCCCAAGGACCTGTCGCTGCCGCCCGGCCAGACCCTGATCTACACCCAGATGTCGACGGCCATCAACACCGGCTGCCCCGCCGACGGCTCGTTCGACACCTCCGACACCATCGGCTACGGCAGTTGCGCCAACAACGGCGTGATCCCGCAGGTGACGCTCACCGTCAACGGCGCGACGCAGACCTTCGACGACACCGGGCAGATCCTGGACACCTACGGCCACGACCTGGCCGGCTGCCCGAACGGCACCAACGAGTCGCTGCCGTGGACCCGCATCGGAGGCGGGGGAACGGCGATCAACACACCGCTGCCCCCGGCGGCGACGCTGAACCTGTCGCCCCGAACGCCCTCCGGGACGGTCGGCATGGCCCAGACGCTCACCGTCTCGGCGATGGACGCCTCCGGCAAGCCGATCCCGGGCCTGCCGGTCAGCCTGATCGGCTCCGGCGTGCAGTCGATCGAGGCCACCGGCACCACGGACGCCACCGGCGTGGCGCAGATCGGGATCGTGCCGCAGGCGGCGGGAGCCGAGTCCTTCCAGGCGCTCGGGTTCGTCACCGGCATGCACACCCTGTCCAATATCGCGCGGGCCACCTGGGCCATCCAGTCCGCGAACCCGCCGCCCGGCGGACCGCCGCCGAACACAAACCCGCCGCCTTCGATCACCGCCCCCGGCCTTCCGGACGGCACCGTGGTGGTGCAGCCCAGCGCGGTGACCGCGGTGATCGCGCCGCCGACCGGGCAGACGCTGATGTCGTGGCAGAGCTCGTACATCTCGACGAAGAAGGGCTCGACCCCGGTCGTGATCGCCGGCGGCAGCGGCCCGCCGCCGACCGCGTCGGCGGCGCTGCTGGCCGCCCGCGCCACCCGCGCGGCGGTGCGGTTCGCCGCGACGACCGGCGGGGCCGCGGCCGACCTGGGAACGTTCGACCCGACGCTGCTCGCGAACGGCACGTACCAGATCCTCATCACCGCGACGGCTTCCGGCGGCGGCACCCTGACCCAGACCTCGACGGTCACCGTGGACGGGGTCACCAAGCCCGGCGCGTTCAAGACCACGATCACCGACGCGTCGATACCGGTATCAGGGTTCGATATCGCTGTCGAGCGTTCCTACGACTCGACGCAGCGGGCCACGTCCGGCGACTTCGGCCACGGCTGGCACGTCCAGCTCTCGGACTTCCAGACCGACACCGGTTCCGCCCTGGGCGACGGCGGCTGGTCGATGTACGACACGGCGTGCTCGCTGTTGTACTGCCAGGCCGGCTATACGAGCGTGGTCTCACACACGGTCACGGTCACGTTCCCCGACGGGCATGACGAGATCTTCGATCTGGCGCCGTACGCTCCGATCGCCGTGGGGCGGTGGGCGTTCGTCTTCGCCAAGTTCTCCGCGCACCCGGGCACTCCCACCACGTCCACGTTGCAGCCGGTCGGTGACGACCTCATGTTCTGGGACGGCACCGGCAACCTGGTCTCGGACGGCGGCGGAACCTACGACCCGCAGCAGTTCCAGCTCACGCTGCCGAACCAGACCAAACTGATCCTGGACCGGACAGCCGGGCTGACGCAGATCACCGATCCGGCCGGAAACGTCACGAAGCTCGACAGCGCGGGGCTGCACGGCCCGGCGAACCAGGGCCTCACCTTCACCCGGGACGGCGCGAACCGGATCACGCAGGTCACCGGACCCGCCGGGATGAAGCTCTCCTACGGCTACGACTCCGACGGCAACCTGGCCGCGGTGACCGACGCCAACGGCACGGTCACCTCCACCTACGGCTACGACGCCTCGCACCTGCTCACCAGCGACCAGGACGCCTCCGGGGCGCCGGCGGTCGCCTACACCTACGACTCGTCCGGGCGCCTGACCTCCATCAAGGACTCGTCAGGGAACGTCACCACCATCAGTACGGACACGGCCGGCCACACGCAGACCGTCACATCGGCGGACGGGAAGCTCACCACCGTCACCACCAGCGACGACCGCGGGCGGCCGGTCGCGATCGACCGTGTCTACGGCGGCGCGAACCACCAGGAGTCGTATGTCTACAACGCCTTGGACCAGGTGACTTCGTACACCGATCCCATGGGCGAGACCACGGCGACGACCTTCGACGCGACCGGGAACCCGCTGACCTACACCGACGCGTCGGGACGTGGCGCCGCCGCCGAGTACGACGCGAACAACAACGTGGTGCGGTACACCGGTCCCGGGTCGGCAACATCCACGTACACCTACGACGCGAACGGGAACATCACGTCCGCCTCGGGGCCGCTGGCCGTGAACGCCTACACGTACGACTCGGCCGGGCACATGCTCACGCGGACCGACGGCACGACGGACTCCACCGGCAAGGCCCGGACGTGGTCGTACACGTGGGACGCCGCGGGTCGGATGGCGACCTCGGCCGACCCCGCCGGCGCGGTCACCGCCTACACCCGCGACGACGCCGGGCGGGTCACCGCCGTGACCGATCCCGACGGCGGCGTCTCGAAGTACGTGTACGACCCGGCCGGCCATCTGCTGTCTGAGACCAACGCGGACAACCAGACCACGACGTACACCTATGACGCGGACTACCGGGTCCTGACGGTGACCGACCCGGCCGGGGGCGTCAGCTCCCGGACCTATGACGCCGACGGGAACCTGGCCACCAGCACCGACGCGTTGAAGAACACGACGTCGTACACCTACGACGCGCTGGACCGGATGCTGACCAGCACCGACCCGATGAAGGGTGTCAGCAGGTACGCCTACGACGGCGTCGGCGACATCCAGCAGCGGACCGATCCGCTCGGCAACACGACCGCGTACACCTACGACGCGGACAACCGCCTGATACAGACCACCGATCCGCTCGGCGGGGTGACCAAGACCGGTTACGACCCGGACGGCCGGGTGGTGTCCACGACGGACGCCACCGGCGGGGTCACGACGACCGCCTACAACCAGACCGGCGACGTGTCCCAGGTCACCGACCCGCGGAACCAGACGACCAAGTACTCCTACGACGCCGACGGCGACATGACGTCCGTCCTGGACCCGCTCGGCCGGCTTAGCAAGACCTCTTACGACGTCGCCGGCCGCGTCCTGACCGAGACCGACCCGACCGGGGCCGTCACCGGCCACGGCTACGACGCGGCCGGCCGCCAGGACTCCGTCACCGATCCCCTGAACCGCACCTCGAAGACGGTCTACGACCCGGCCGGCCGGGTCCTGTCCACCAGCGATCCGGCGGGCGACACCACCGCCATGACCTACGATCCGGCCGGTCGGGTGGTCAGCCTCACCACCGCGTCGGGGATCAAGACCACCGAGGCGTACGACGCGGCCGGACGGCCCACCTCCGTGGCCGACCCGCTCGGCCACACGATCGCCACCTCCTACGACGCGCTGGGCCACGTGCTGTCGGTCACCGACCCGAACCAGCACACGACCTCGTACGGGTACGACGCGGACGGCCGGCAGACCTCGATGAAGGACGCGACCGGCGCAACGGTCGGCTTCGGCTACGACGCCGACGGGAACCGCACCTCGACCACCGACGCCGACGGCAGGACCACGACCTACGGCTTCGACGCCGCCGGGCGCCAGACCTCGATCACCGACCCCCTGAACCGGGTCACGACCACCGCCTACGACGCGGCCGGCCGGCCGACGACGGTCACCGACGCGCGCAAGACCGCCTCCACCCGCACATACGACGCGGCCGGGCAGCTGACCGGCATCACCACCCCGGACGGGCCGATCACCTACGGGTACGACGCGGCCGGGCAGCTGACATCGACGGCCGACCCCACCGGCACGGTCACCACCGGCTACGACGGGGCCGGGCGGATCACCTCGCAGACCTCGCCGGCCGGGACGCTGGGCTACGTCTACGACGCGGCCGGCCAGCGCACCTCGATGACCCAGCCCGGCGGCACCGTCGGCTACTCCTACGACGCGGCCGGTCGACTCTCGCAGCTCACCGACCTGGCCGGGGGCGCGACCAAGTACGCGTGGACCTCCGACGGCGCCCTGTCGTCGATCACGCGGCCCAACGGGGTGGTCACCACCGACACCTACGACACCGCCGGACGGCTGACCGGCATGGTCGACAAGAACAGCGGCGGCACCACCCTGGGCCAGGAGAACTACACCCTGGACGCCGCGGGCAACCGCACAGCCGTCACCAGCAACGCCGGCACGACCAGCTACACCCTTGACCAGCTCAACCGGCTCACCGGCACGTCCGGCGCGGGCGGCACGTTCACGTTCGGCTACGACGCGGCCGGGAACCGGACCAGCGCCGGCACCCCGGCCGGGGCACTCAGCTTCACCTACGACGCCGCCGGACAGCTGGCGACCTCGACCGGCCCGGCCGGCACCACCAGCTACACCTACGACGCCGCCGGCGACCTCACAGGCGACGGCACCACCTCCTACACCTACGACTGGGCTCAGCGCCTGACCGGAATCACCGCCGGGACGACCAACCACACCTTCAGCTACGCCGCCGACGGCGTGCGCGCCACCGCGGACGGCACCGCGCTGCTCTCCGACCGCACCGGGGACCTGCCGCAGCTCGTCCAGGCCGGTAGCAGCACTTTGACCTGGGGTGCCAACGGCGACATCGCCGCCCTGGGCGGCAGCGCCACCCAGTACCCGCTCACCGACGCCCAGGGCTCCGTCACCGGGATCACCGACACCGCCGGCGCGAGCGTCGGCACCACCGCGTACGACCCCTACGGCTCCCCGACCGTCACCGGTCAGACCAGTCCGGTCGGATACACCGGGGCGCTCACCGGTCCGGCGAACCTGGTCGACCTCAACGCCCGCTGGTACGACCCCGCACTCGCCCGCTTCCTGAGCGCGGACAGCATCCAACCCGGCGGCCCCGGTACCCAGGGCTGGAACCGCTACTCCTACGTCGGGGACAACCCGACCACCGACACCGACCCCAGCGGGCATTTCAATCCCGGTGGTGGAACGGGCACCATCCTCCAGCCGCCGCCGACGACCACCGACACGAGGTGGCGGTGCGGTGGGTCGTACACGCTGGAAACCCTCTGCCTCACCGCGCTCGGAATCGCGATGGCGAGTGCGCTCGTGACCCTGATCGCGCTAGCCGTCCACTACAACCTGATGCCGCTGCCGTGGACCGGCCACGGCAAGATCACCAAGCGCAATCCGCGGCCGGATCCGCTGCCGCTCCCAGGCCCCGGCGGCGGCCCGGGCACGGGCACGGACACCCAGGACAAGAAGCGCACCTGCGACGACCGTGCGATCAGTGAAAAGGACCGCACCTACTTCGGGCTGGAGGAGTACTACAAGAACCCCGCCGACCTGACGGACATCGGATGTCGTGCCACCGGGGCCATAGCCCAGATCACCTCAGCCGACCTCGCCAGCCGGGACGGCAGCCCCAACCCGAAATGCGACGTCTGCGAACCGACCACGGCTATGAAGGCAGAGCTCGGCCTGCCGACCGCGTCCGGGATCACCGACGCCGGCCACCTGATCGGCTACGCGTTCAGCGGCCGGGGCGACATCCTCAACAACCTGGTCCCGATGTACAAGAAGGCGAACCAGGTGGACATGAACAACGTCGCGGAGGCGCCGCTGCGAAGGGCGATCGCGACGGACGGTCCGGCGAAGTCGGCCCTGTTGATAGTGACCCCGGACTACCCGAGCGACTTCACGAACGTGCCCACCTCGCTCAACTTCACCTACACCCTGGCGAACAAGGATGGGACAACCGGCAGGCGGACTTGTACCATTCTGAACCTGCCTACCGCGGGCAACACCACCTGCGTACCTTAGGGATGCCGCATGTTCCTCGACGAGGCCGTGAGCCTGCTCCCGCCGCCCGACGAGCCGTTCTCGTCGGACGGCGGGGCCTGGCGGGACCTCGAGTCAGCGCTCCGCGTGCGGCTCCCGGGATCGTTCAAGGCGTTCGCCGACCGTTACGGCCCGGGAATGGTCGACGACCACATCCGCATCTACCATCCGCTCGCGGGCCGATTCTGGAACCTCGGCGAGGAGATGCGCGAACGGACGGACGCCTATGCCACGATCTGGCCACAGCTCGAGTTCCCCCTGACCGCCGGCACCGCGGTCGGCGACGTCCTGTACTGGGGCGACACCGACCACGGCATCGTCCTGTTCTTCCGGATCGACGGTGACGACCCCGACGCGTGGCCGATCATCGAGCAGGCCGACGACAGTTATGAGGACTCTGAACTCGGATTCGGGGACTGGCTGCTGCGCTACCTGCGTGGCGGAGGCAGCAGGGGACACTTCGTCCGGAACGTGCACGCGGTCGATGGGGAACCGGTGCGGCCGAGGTTCCGTCGTATCGTGTCCTGATTCCCTGCTCGCGCATTCGCGCCTGATTCACCGCTCAGCAGGGCTGCAACGCTGCTGCTACGCCGGGCCACCGGTCGCCGCCGGCCATGATCGTCCCTGCTGTGCCTGCTGAGTCGCCTATCAGGCAGCTGAGCTCCCGACACACGCCGCATCCCAAGCCGGATAGTCGGTGTATCCCTCAGCGGTGCGGCCATACAGCACCTCCTCGCGATACTCGGCCAACGGCAGCCCGTGCCGGATGCGGTGCACCAGATCCGGGTTGGCGATGAAGGCGCGCCCGAACGACACCAGATCGGCGTGCCCGGCGTGCAGCGCCCGCTCGGCCGCCTCAGCGCCAGTGGCCGCGCGGTTCTCGCCGACGTTGGCGATGAGCGTGCCGTGCCACCGGGGACGCAGGTCAGCCAGCGCCGGGTAGTCGTCGTTGTCGGTGAGGTGCAGGTAGGCCAGGCCGCGGCGGTCCAGCTCGTCGACCAGCGCCCGGTACAGCGGCGCCGGATCGGCCTCGCGCATGGCGAACTGCGGGTTGCCCGGGGACAGCCGGATCCCGGTGCGTTCCGGCCCGGCCGCGGCGGCGACGGCGTCGGTGACTTCCAGGGCGAAGCGCATGCGGTTGCTCAGGGAGCCGCCGTACTCGTCGGTGCGCAAGTTGGTGTTATCGGCCAGGAACTGGTGCACGAGGTAGCTGTTGGCACCGTGGATCTCGACGCCGTCGAACCCGGCGTCCAGGGCGTTGTGCGCGGCGGCGGCGTAGTGTGCGACGGCCGCGTGGATCTCGGCGCGGCTCATCTGGCGCGGCGTCGGCGCGGCCGCTTTGCCGCCGTCGATCAGGTGCAGCACGTCCCCGTCGGACACCGCGGACGGCCCGGCCGGCAGTGTGCCGTCGATCCGAGCCAGCGGATGTCCCTTGCGTCCGCCGTGCATGAGCTGCGCGAAGATCCGGCCGCCGGCCTCATGCACCGCCTCGGTGACCCGCCGCCAGCCCGCCACGTGCGCCGGGGTCTGCAAGCCCGGCACCCACGCCTCGCTCTGGCCGCTGCTGTGCGGCCAAAGCCCCTCGGTGACGATCAGGCCGGCGCCGGCGCGCTGCGCGTAGTAGTCGGCCACGTCCGCGGTGGGCGAGCCGTCCGGCAACGACCGCAGGCGGGTCATCGGCGCCATCACCACCCGATGGGGAAGTGTCAGGTGCGGGCCTCGGTAGTCGTTCATGAGCGTCATGGCCGGTACCGTAGAACCTGACATCAATGTCAGATGCAAGGGTTCGGTGGGAGACGGGAGAAGGTCGCGGTGCGCATCGGTGATCTGGCCCGGCAGACCGGGGTGAGTGTCCGGTCGCTGCGCTACTACGAGCAGCAGGGCCTGTTGGCGTCCACCCGCAGCGCCGGCGGTCAGCGCGAGTATCCGGCCGCCGCGGTGGACCGGGTGATCCGCATCCAGGAGATGTTCGCCGCCGGGGTGCCCAGCCGCGTACTGGCCGAGTTGCTGCCGTGCATCCACGACACCGACGGCAGCCCGAACGCCACCGCCACGCCGTGGCTCACCGAGACTCTCACGGCCGAACGCGACCGCATCGACGCCGCGATCAAGGACCTGCACCGGACTCGGGCGCTGCTCGACGAGGTCATCGGCACAGCGCAGGGCACACAGGGAGCGCAGCGAGCGCAGGACACAGCGACGCTGGCGTCCGAGGCGAACAGCGAGCGCCGATAAGAGCCCGGGCCGTCCCAGCCCAGCTCAGCCCGGAGGCTGGATCGTCGGTGTCGTCGGCGAATCCAGCCAGGCGTCGACCCCCGAGCTGAAGGTGTTACCCATCGCTCACGACCTTGACATCGATTCCCGCTCCCTGCGCCAAAGTCGCGGAGCGAGGAGCCTTTCCCCTCGGACTGCTGCACCCCGAGCCTTACGGGCTGCGATGCGGGGGACTTAACACAGCAGCTACAACCGCTTCACAGCACTGTGACGCGCGGACCTCACGGTAAGCGATACCTGTCGACCGACAGAAACTCCCAAGCCCTGGTCGAGGTCCGTGATGATTCCCCAGCAGAATGTTGCGTCACCGCCTCCGTCTCCGGCGTCCGCGCCGGGGGCGATCTCCGACACCGCCGGTCTGGCGGCGTTCGGCTACCGTCAGGAGTTGCACCGCGGGGTGGGCGCTTTCTCGTCCTTCGCCGCCGGCTTCTCCTTCGTCTCCATCCTCACCACCGTCTTCCAGCTGTTCGGTCTCGGCTTCGGGTTCGGCGGCGCGGCCTTCTTCTGGACCTGGCCGCTGGTGTTCGCCGGGCAGATGCTCGTGGCGTTGAACTTCGCCCAGTTGGCGGCGTGGTGGCCGATATCAGGGGCCGTGTTCCAGTGGTCCAGCCGGCTGGCGGGGCGGGTGTTCGGGTGGTTCACCGGCTGGACGATGATCGTCGGGCAGATTCTCACCGTCGCCGTCGCGGCGGTGGCGTTGCAGGCGGTGCTGCCCGGGATCTGGGCCGGGTTCCAGGTCATCGGCGGCTCGCATGCCGATGCGACGCCGACCTCTGACACCGGTGCGAAGAACGCGGTTCTGCTCGGGTGCGTGCTCCTGGTCGTCACCACCGTCGTCACCATCTTGTCGGTGCGGCTGACGGCACTGGCCACCAGTGTCGGCGTGGTGATCGAGATCGCCGGGGTGGCCGCGCTGGTGATCGGGCTGTTCCTGCTGCCTAAGCGTCCTGCGACGGTGGTCCTGCACCATACCGGCGCCTCCCCCTCTGGCTCCTACCTGTTCGCCTGGTTGGCCTCAGCGCTGATGGCGGCCTACGTCCTGGTCGGTTTCGACGCCGCCGGGGAGCTCAGCGAGGAGACCCGGGCGCCGCGCCGGACGACGCCGAAGACGATCGTGAGGGCGGTCGCGGTCTCCGGTCTCGGCGGCGCGCTGCTGATCCTGGCGGGGCTGGTGGCCGCGCCCTCGCTGACCGACGGGCACCTCGCAAGCTCCGGACTGGCCTGGGTGGTCTCCGAGCGGTTCGGCCCGGTGGCGGGCAGGCTGCTGCTGTGCACGGTCGCGGTCGCGGTCTTCGCCTGCACCCTGGCCTGCCAGACCGCGGGGTCGCGGATGGTGTTCTCGATGGCGCGGGAGGACGCGCTGCCCTTCTCCAAGTCGCTGGCCAAGGTGTCGCGGCGCACCGGGACGCCGATCATCGCCAGCCTGGTCGTCGGCGCGGGCGCGGTCGGCACGCTGCTGGTGAACATCGGCCAGACCGCGTTGTTCACGGCTCTGTCGAGCTTGTGCATCGCCATGCTCTACCTCGCCTACCTCGGCGTCACCGGCCCGCTGCTGGTCCGCCGACTCACCAGCTGGACCGCGAGCCACTTGGACGCGCGGGACGAGGACGGCCGCGAGGTCTTCAGCCTCGGAAGGTTCGGCATCGCGGTCAACGCACTCGCCGTGCTCTACCAGGCGGGGATGGTCGTGAACCTGCTGTGGCCGCGAACCGCGGTCTACGACACCACCGGCCACACCTGGTGGCTCCGCTGGTCGGCAGCGCTGTTCATCGCGGCCTCGACCGCGGCCGGCGCGCTGTACTACACCTTCGCGCGCCGCCGGCACCACGCCTTCGCTGTGGCGCTGCCGCTGACCGCGGCCGTCGACGCGACCTGACCCGCGCCCGTCCGTCCGCTCCCGAACCCCGGCAAGCCAGAACCCCAGCGAGCAGGAGACCTGTCCCGTGACGACCGCTGCCGAACAACGGCGCACCCACACCGTGGCCGCGGCCCGTGCCGACGCCCGCGGCCAGGCCGGAACACCGGCCGACGCCATGCCGTACGTGCCCGCGTCCTCATCTCCGTACCGGCCGGACGGCATCAGCGCCGAGTCGTTGACGTGGGCTGAGACGGTCGCCCCGGGTGCCTACGCGCACCACGGGATCGCCCGGGGCACCCGGTTCCGTCTGGACGACCCGACCGGCGACGCCTGCGCGCACCTGTTCCTGCTACGCGCCGACGCGCCGTGGGAGCGCCTGAACGTCGCCGACACGCAGAAGATCCCGTGGCAGGCGTACCTGGGCCCGGGACATCCGCTGCTGTCCGGCGACGGCCGGGTGCTGGCGACGATCGTCGCCGATTCCTCCGGACGGCACGACGCGTTCTGCGGCACGAGTTCAGAGGCCTGGAACAGGGCGAAGTACGGAGACGCCCAACCGCAGGGTGCTTCGCCGGCCGGACAGCCCCTGCTGGCGCTGGCCGCCGGCAAGCACGGGCTGACCTCCCGCGACGTCGGGCCGAGCGTCTCCTTCTTCCAGGGTGTGCGCGTCGAGCCCGACGGGACCCTGGGCTGGCAGGGCTCGGCGGGCCCCGGGACGTCGGTGGACCTCATCGCCGAACTGCCGTTGATCGTCCTGATCGCCAATGTCCCGCATCCCCTGGACCCGCGTCCCGGCTACGTCGTCGGACCCCTGCGGATCCACGCGTGGCGGTCCCAGCCCACGGGACCTGACAGCGAGCACTTCCACGCGAGCCCCGAACGCACCCGTGCCTACCTGAACACCATCGACGACTGGGAGTCCCGCGCATGACCGTCCTGGACTGGTCCGGCCCGCTGGCGTCCGGGAAGACCGTCCGCGACGACCAGGTCGCCCCGCGCGCGTCCTGGTCCGCGGTCGTCCCGGCCGGGCACGTGCTCACCCTCGTCGACGTCGGCGGGAACCAGAGTGCCGACTTCCTCGTCTACGACGCCGCGGACCCCGCCGAGCGCTACAGCGCTCCGGACACCATCGCCTGGTCCGGCAACGCCTACGTCCGCACCGGCACCGTGCTGCGTTCCAACCTCGGCGCGCCGCTGATGACCGTGACCGGCAACGAGGTCGATCGGCAGGACACCATCGGCGGCGCCTGCTCCAAGGAGTCGAACACCCTACGGTACGGCCACCACACCGCCTCGCACCACGCCTGCCGCGAGAACTTCCTGTTCGAAGGCGCCAAGTGGGGCCTGGGCCCGCGCGACCTGGTGTCGAACCTGAACTGGTTCATGAACGTCCCGGTCGAGGCCGACGGCTCGCTGGGGATCGTCGACGGGATGAGCGGGCCGGGCCGGCGGGTCGCGCTGCGCGCCGAGCGGGACGTGCTGGCGATCGTGTCCAACTGCCCCCAGATGAACAACCCCTGCAACGCCTTCGACCTCACCCCGCTGCGGATGATCATCACCACGCCCGAGGAGTCCGCATGAACTCTGCCCTCCCCCAGTTCTTCGACAGCGTCCTGATCGCCAACCGCGGCGAGATCGCCAGGCGGGTGATCCGGTCGGCGCGCGCGCTGGGCCTGCGCACCGTCGCGGTGTACTCGGACGCCGACCGGGCCGCGCCGCATGTCCGCGAGGCCGACGTCGCGGTGCGGCTGGGCCCGGCACCGGCGCGCGACAGCTATCTGCGGACCGAGGCGATCTTGCAGGCGGCGCTGAAGTACGGAGCGGCCGTCCATCCCGGCTACGGATTCCTGTCGGAGAACGCCGACTTCGCCCGCGCCGTCGAGGACGCCGGCCTGGCCTTCGTCGGTCCGACGCCGGAGCAGATCACCGCCTTCGGGGCCAAGCACACCGCGCGCGCCCTGGCGGCCGCCGCCGGGGTACCGATGCTGCCCGGCAGCGGTCTGCTCGCCTCAGTCGAGGAGGCGGTGGCGCAGGCCGAGCGGATCGGGCTGCCGGTGATGCTCAAAGCGAGCGGGGGCGGCGGCGGGATCGGAATGGCGGTGTGTACGACCCCTGACGAGGTCGTCGAGGCCTTCGAGCGGGTCGGCCGGCTGGCCGCGGCGAACTTCGGCACCGGCGCGGTGTTCGTCGAGCGTCTGGTCCGGCCGGCCCGGCATGTCGAGGTGCAGCTGTTCGGCGACGGCGACGGCCGGATCGCGGTGTTCGGCGACCGCGACTGCTCCTTACAGCGCCGGAACCAGAAAGTCATCGAGGAGGCCCCGGCGCCCGGACTGCCGGAGCATGTCAGGGAGCTGCTACACCGCTCGGCGCACGACCTGCTGGCCTCGGTCGGCTACCGCTCGGCCGGGACTGTGGAGTTCGTCTACGACCCGGTGCGGGAGCAGGCGTCCTTCCTGGAAGTGAACACCCGTTTGCAGGTGGAGCATCCGGTGACCGAGGAAGTGTTCGGCGTCGACCTGGTGGCGCTGATGCTGCGGCTGGCGCGCGACGGCGCCGCCGGCCTGGAGGAGTCCCTGTTCGGCGCGCACCTGCCCGTCGGCCACGCCGTCGAGGCGCGCGTCTACGCCGAGGATCCCGGGAAGGGAAACTTGCCGAGCTCGGGCCTGGTGACGGCCGCGGTGCTCCCCGGATTCGGCGCCGCCGCGTTGTCGGGGGTGCGGGTCGACGGCTGGATCGAGGCCGGGATGGAGGTCTCGCCGTTCTACGACCCCATGCTGGCCAAGGTGATCGGCTGCGGGCCCCGTCGCGGCGACGCGCTGGACGTGCTGGCCGAGGGGCTGGCCGCCGCCCGGGTGGACGGGATCGTCTCCAACATCGGGCTGCTGCGGGCGCTGACATCCGATCCGGCGCTGCGGGCGGGGACGCACTCGACCTCCACGCTGGATGTCACCGCCGATCCCGACCCGAGGATCGACGTGGTCACGCCCGGCGTGCAAACCACGGTCCAGGACCTGCCCGGCCGGATCGGGCTGTGGTCGGTGGGGGTCCCGCCGTCCGGCCCGTTCGACGCGGTGTCGTTCGCCGAGGCCAACCTCGCGGTCGGCAACCCACCCGGGGCGCCGGCCCTGGAGATCACCGCGGCCGGGCCGACGCTGCGGTTCTCGGCGGCCTCGATCGTGGCCGTCACCGGGGCGCCGGTCGACGTGCTGGTGGACGGCGTGCCCGCACCGGCCTGGGAGCCGGTCGAGGTGCCGGCCGGCGCCGAGGTGCGGGTGGGGACCGTCGCGGGACCGGGGCTGCGGGCTTATCTGGCGGTGCGCGGCGGCATCGACGTGCCCCTCTACCTGGGCAGCGCATCGACCTTCACGCTGGGCGCGTTCGGCGGGCACGGCGGCCGGGCGCTGGCGGCCGGGGACGTGCTGCGCCCCGGATCCCCCGACTCCGACGGCGCGCATCCGGCGTTCCCGCCCGGCGAGCGCATGACGCGGGTCGGGCCGCCGACGCCCGGGCACCGGCGTCCGGCCTTCACCTCCGACTGGGAGATCGCGGTCACCGAAGGTCCGCACGCTGCGCCGGAGTTCTTCACCCGCGACGACATCACCGTTCTTTACTCGTCCTCTTACACGGTGCACCACAACTCGGCACGCACCGGCATCCGGCTGATCGGGCCCAAGCCGGCCTGGGCCCGCGAGGACGGCGGCGAGGCCGGGCTGCACCCGTCAAACATCCACGACACCCCCTACGCCGTCGGCGCACTGGACTTCACCGGCGACACCCCGATCATCCTGGGGCCCGACGGGCCATCCCTCGGCGGGTTCGTGTGCCCGGCGGTGGTGGCCGGCGGCGACCTGTGGAAGCTCGGGCAGCTGCGGCCCGGGGACAGCGTGCGGTTCGTCCCGGTCCGCGAAGCCGACGCCGCGTTCCTGAGCGACGACCGGGCCAGCCCGGTGGTGCTCGTCCGGGGCGGCGACGGTGACGACGGCGTACTCGGCCGGATCCAGGCCGGCGACGGGCGCCCCGCGGTGACCTACCGGCGCGACGGCGAGGACAACGTGCTGGTCGAGTACGGGCCGATGACGCTGGACATCGGGTTGCGGATGCGGGTGCATGCGCTGCAGGAAGCGCTGGCCGAGCACGGGCCGCGCGGGATCCTCGACGTCACGCCCGGTATCAGGTCCCTGCAAGTTCACACGGATGCCAGGACGCTGCCCGCCTCACGGGCCGCTGGGCTGCTGCGCGAGCTTGAGCTCACGATTCCGCCGACATCCGAGCTGGTCGTACCCTCTCGGACGGTCCGGCTGCCGTTGTCGTGGGACGACCCGGCCACCCGCCTGGCGGTCGAGCGCTACCTGGCCGGGGTCCGGGACGACGCGCCGTGGACGCCTTGGAACATCGAGTTCATCCGGCGGATCAACGGGCTGGAATCGGTCGAGGACGTGCGCGCGATCGTCCATGACGCCTCGTATCTGGTGCTGGGGCTCGGGGACGTCTACCTGGGAGCGCCGGTGGCCACGCCGCTGGACCCGCGCCACCGGCTGGTGACGACGAAGTACAACCCGGCGCGGACCTGGACCGCCGAGAACTCGGTCGGGATCGGCGGAGCATATCTGTGTATTTACGGGATGGAAGGGCCGGGCGGGTATCAGTTCATCGGGCGCACCGTGCAGATCTGGAATCGGTTCCGGCGCGGCGGGATGTTCGGCGAGAACCCCTGGGCACTGCGGTTCTTCGACCGCATCCAGTGGTACCCGGTGTCGGCGGAGGAACTATTGGAACTGCGCGCGGAGACCGATGCGGGACGCGGCGAGTTCGAGACCACCGACGGGATGTTCTCGATCGCCGAGTACGAACAGTTCCTGGTGCGGGAGGAATCCTCGATCACTGACTTCCGGGCCCGGCAGGCGGCGGCGTTCGAAGCGGAGAAGGAGCGGTGGCGGGCGTCCGGGGAGTTCGACCGGCAGGCCGAGCCGGCGCCGGCGGCCGCCGAGGCCGGCGGGATCACCGTGCCGGACGGAGCGACGGTCGTCGCCGCGCCGTTCCTGGCGACCGTGTGGCAGCTGCACGTCGAGCCCGGCGCGATCGTGGAGGCCGGAGAACGGATCCTGGCGGTGGAGGCGATGAAGATGGAGTCGATGGTCACCGCTCCGTGCGCGGGGCGGATCCTGGACGTGTATGCCAGGCCCGGCGACCAGGTGGCGGCCGGGCAGGCGCTGGTGGCGATCGGGACTGACGCGTGAGGCCGGGCTTGCCGGACGAGACGGCGCTGGACTCGGCCCGGGCCCTGGCTGCGGCGACGCCGGGGGCGATCGTTCCTTCCTGGGATGGTCCGCGACTGAGCGCGGTCAGCCGCGTCCAGGCGGCGTTCGCCCGGCTGCGAGAAGCCGACCGGCCCGAAGCCTGGATCAGTCTGCGCGCTGAACCGGAGACACTGACCGAAGCGGAGGCGATCGATTGCCGCGTCGGCGACGGCGAGTACCTCCCGCTCGCCGGTACGGTCTTCGCGGTGAAGGACAACATCGACGTCACCGGCCTGCCGACCACCGCCGGATGCGCCGCCTTCGCATATTCGCCCTCTGCCGACGCCGAGGCCGTCGCCCGCCTGCGCGCCGCCGGCGCGATCGTCCTGGGCAAGACCAACATGGACCAGTTCGCCACCGGCCTGGTCGGCAGCCGCAGCCCCTACGGCACGGTCCGCAACGCCTGGGATCCCGACCGGATCTCCGGCGGATCGTCCTCCGGTTCGGCGGTGACCGTGGCTCTGGGCATCGTCGACTTCGCCCTGGGCACCGACACCGCCGGTTCCGGCCGGGTCCCGGCGGCGCTCAACGGCATCGTCGGGCTGAAGCCGACGCGCGGGCTGGTGCCCACCGGCGGCGTCGTGCCGGCCTGCCGGTCGCTGGACTGTGTGACGGTCTTCGCCCCCGATCTCGTACTGGCCCGCCGCGCGCTCGCGGTCCTGGCTCCGTCCGCCCGGGGGCCGGCGCTGCCGGGCACCCCGCGGGTCGCCGTGCCGCGGCCCGACCAGCTCACCGGCCTGGCCGCAGGCTGGTCCGAAGCTTTCGGCGCGGCGGTGGCCCGCATGCGGTCTTGCGGGGTGGACGTCGTCGAGGCCGACGTCTCCCCGCTGCTGGAGGCCGCGACACTGCTCTACGACGGCGCTTTCGTGGCCGAGCGGTATGCGGCGGTCGGCGACTTCATCGACAAGCACCCCGACGCCGACTTGGACCCGACCGTCGCCGCCGTCATCCGGGCCGGGGCCACGCGTACAGCCGCCGAACTGTTCGCCGACCGTGAGCGCCTGAACGCACTGGCCGAGACCGGGCTGCGCGTCTTCGACAGCTGCGACGCGCTGCTCACGCCGACCACGACCTGGCATCCCACGCTCGCCGAGGTCGCCGCCGACCCCGTCGGCGCCAACTCCCGGATGGGCCGCTACACCAATTTCGCGAATCTGCTCGACCTGGCCGCCGTCGCGGTGCCCGCCGGGTTCGTGGAGCAGCTGCCCTTCGGGGTCATGCTCACCGGTCTTGCCGGCCACGACGGGGCGCTCGCCGAGCTCGCCGCCCGCTTCGCCGCCCCGCCGGTGCAGATCGCGGTGTTCGGCGCACACCTGCGCGGCCAGCCTTTGAACCGTCAGCTCGTCACACTCGGCGGCAGTCTGGTCGAAGCCGTGGGAACCGCCCCCGGCTACCGCCTGTTCGCGCTGGCCACCACGCCGGCCAAGCCCGGCCTCGTCCGCGTCGCGTCGCAGGGTAGCGCCATTCCCGGCGAGCTGTGGTCCCTGCCCGCCGCGGGCTTCGCCGAGCTCATCGCCACACTGCCGGCGCCGATGACGATCGGCGCGGTGAACCTGTCCGACGGCCGCACCGTGCCCGGTTTCCTGTGCGAACCGGCGGCCCTGGAATCAGCCGTCGACATCACTACGGCCGGTGGTTGGCGCGCGCATCTGGCGGGCGGGACACAATGATTTCTGTGGAGAAGACGTCCCGTGCGGGCCGACCGCGAGCCATCCCCGACCCGGCCCCCGACCTCACTGCCCGCGAGCAGATCCTGGACGCCGCAGCGGCCCTCTTCGTCACCCAGGGCTTCGGCAGCACCTCGACCCGCGCCATCGCTGAGGCGGTCGGCATCCGCCAGGCCTCGCTCTACTACCATTTCGCGGGCAAGGACGACATCCTCGCCGAGCTGCTGGAACGCACGGTCCGGCCCAGCGCCGAGCTCGCCGCCCAGCTCCAGCAACGCGCCGGCACCGACCCCGCGGCCGCCGCGACGGCCCTGTACGAGCTGGCGCACGCCGACGCCGCCCTGCTCGCATCCGCGCCCCACAACGTGGGCAGCCTCTACCTGATCCCCGAGGTGCGGGACCAGCGCTTCGACGAGTTCCGGTCACAACGCGCCGGCCTGCAGGCGGTCTACGGCCGCCTGGGACGGATCGCCGGCAACCGGACTCACGATGAGATGTCCGAAGCGGTCCTGGGAGCGCTGCTCATCCAGGTCGTCGAAGTCGTGATCCCACTGCGGCGCGCCGACGAACCTCCTGTCGACCCCGCCGCCGTCGCGGCAGCGGTCCTGCGGATCGTCGGCCTCGGCTGACATCTGATCCGGTGATCCGGTGATCCGGTGATCCGGGGTGCGGGGTGCGGGATCGCGACGTCCTCTTCGCGGTCGACCTTGACGGCGGCGACCATGATGAAGCAGAAGCAGGGCCACAAGCGACCGCCAGCCACACGGTCATCGTGTCGTCGAACGCTGGCCGCCTGCGCCTGCGCCCGCCGATAATGTCATTCAGGCACGTCAAGCAGCGTGTCGGTGCTGGTGGATGATGCCACCGAGTCGGTCGTGTCGGCGGATATCCAGGTCGGTGATCCGCTGCGGGTCGGTGATCAGTGTGGGCATGGGCACTTCACTCGATCGAGTGAGCTCGGCGGCACCGGAGCCCCGACACGTTGACTCACGGGCTGTCTCAGGATTCTGTGACATCTATGCGCAAAGTCCTCACCGCCCTGGCCCTCGCCGCCGGCCTGGTCGTCAGCGCCGTGCCCGCCTCGGCATCGGCATCGGCCACCGCCTCCGCCACCGCCACCCCCGCAGACCAGTGCTCAGCCGCCTACTACGACGGCGACGCCCGCCTCGGCCCGGCCGATCTCCCGACCAGCGGAAAGGTCGGCTTCGAGCTCATCGGCTACCACCGCACCGGCACCCAGACCCCCGCCGACTTCCTCGCCCAGTACTACGACCCGGCCGCGAACGGCGGACGCGGCGGCTGGATCTATCCGCCGCAGAACGGCTACCTCCTCACCCCCGGCGGCAGCCCGATCGAATGGCACCAGACCCTGCTGCCCGGCCAGAGCATCGACCGCTTCGGCAGCGAGTACGGCTCGTTCCTGGCACCCGAATACCTGCCCTACGCGATGCGCGCCATCCCGCCGCAAAGCCTGGACAGCACGCCGCCAGAGCCCTGCAACTACCACGACTACCGGGTCCTGAAGCCGTTCCAGGTCGATGCCGGCCCGATCGCGGCCTGGTTCGCCCAGCCCGGCGGGGGGCTCCAATACCAGCTCGACCCGGCCCTGGTGCCAGGCGCACCGACGCCGATCAACGTCCTGTGGCTTGTGAACAACGGTTACCTAGCGCGTATCG
>JABFXP010000489.1 GCA_013361685.1 Catenulispora sp. | reverse complement strand
GAATAAAGCCCGGCCGCGAACGGCCGGGCTCTGGGGACGCTACTTCGCTGCCTTGGCGCGGGGCGCGGGCTTCTTGGCGTCGTCGTCGTCCTTCTTGGCGTCGTCCACCTGGTCGGCCGGGACGAACTCGGCGGCGGGGCCGGTGCCGGTCTTGTGGAAGCGCAGGGCCTCCCACAGGGGGCCGGGGATGACGTGGATGCCGTAGTGCGCGCGGTGGTGGTTGGCGCACAGGACTTCGAGGTTGCCGGGGGATTCGGCCCACTTCTGGAAGTCTTCGTCGGTTTCGAAGTGGAGGCCCAGGGCTTGCTGGATCTTCTTTTCGTCGACTTGGTTGATCTGGGAGAACTCTACGTGGGTGTGGTGGAGTTCTGGGTCGCCTTCGCAGAGGTCGTCGTCGATGATGCACTTCCACATGCCCTGGCGCTTCAGGCGGGCCTTGGCTTGTTCGAAGAGGTGGTAGTGCGGGTCGTCCTCGCGGGGGGCGTGTTCGGGGACGTGGGTGAGGATGTGGACCGTCAGCATCTGGTCGTGGGCCAGGGTGTTGCCGGTCGCTGCCGACTTCGTCGGGTGCAGGGGGGAGGCGGTGCGCTTGGGTTCGTCGTGGGAGGCGCGGGTTTGGGCGGGGACTGCCTTCTTCGCCGCGGTTTTCTTTGCGGCGGGGCGGTGGTGCTCCGCTTCCTCCTTTTTCGCCTCGGTGGCCCGGCGGTGTTGCTCCTCCGGGCCTATTTCCTCCTCGGAACCGAACAGCTTGCTCATCCAGCCCATCGGGCTTCTCCCCACCTTGCTCGTTCAGACACCGGCCTAGCCGGGGCTGACCCTAGCCCCTCTCAGGGGATTGCATCAAGGCGGTGGAAACCACGTCGGCGGCGGTGTCGCAGTCCTGCGGTGAGACGTCCAGGTGCGTCACGATGCGCAGTAGTTTCGGGCCGAACGGTGAGATGCGCACGCCGTGGGTGGAGCAGGTGGCGGCGATGGAGGGGGCGTCGTCGACGTCGATGAGGATGATGTTGGTCTCGGGGTCGCGGACTCTGGCTCCGGTGGACCTCAACGTGTTGGCGATGCGTTGAGCGTTCTCATGGTCCTGGGACAGGCGGTCCAGGTTGTGGGTGAGGGCGTGGAGGGCGCCGGCGGCCAGGATGCCGGACTGGCGCATGGAGCCGCCCAGGCGGCGGCGGAGGGTGCGGGCTTGTTCGGCGTGGCCTGGGGGTGGCAGGACCAGGGAGCCGGCGGGGGCGCCCAGGCCTTTGCTCATGCAGACCGCCATGGTGGTGGCGATGGCGCCGTAGTCGGACAGGGGGACGCCGGTGGCGGTGTGGGCGTTCCAGATGCGGGCGCCGTCCAGGTGCAGGCCGATGTTGTGGGAGTCGGCCAGGGCGCGGATCTCGCGCAGGGTGCTGATCGGGTAGACGGTGCCGCCGCCGCGGTTGTGGGTGTTCTCCACCTCCAGTGCGCGGGTACCAACGGTGTAGCGGTCGCCGGCGCGGATCAGCGTCGCCAGGGAGGCCGGGTCCATGAGCCCGCGCGCGGAGGGCAGGGTGCGGGTCTGGATGCCGGCGTGTGCGGCCAAGCCGCCGTTCTCGTGGGCGACGATGTGCGCGTCGGCGTCGCACAGGAGTTCCTCGCCGGGGGCGACCAGCATTCTGATGCCGATGTGGTTGGCCATGATGCCGGTGGGGACGAACACCGCGTCCTCGAACCCGAACAGGGCTGCGATCGTCTCTTCCAGGCGGCGGACGGTGGGGTCCTCGCCGTACTGGTCGTCGCCGACCTCGGCGGCTGCCATCGCCGCGCGCATGGCCGGGGAGGGCTTGGTGACGGTGTCGCTGCGGAGGTCGATAGCCATGGCAGGCAAACTACCGCTCCCGTCCTTGGGGGGACGGGAGCGGTGTTCCGTCAGCGGCCGCGGAGCATCTCCGCTACGAGGAAGGCCAGGTCCAGGGACTGGCTGCGGTTCAGGCGGGGGTCGCACAGGGTCTCGTAGCGGGCGTGGAGCTGGTCGAAGACGATCTCCTCGCCGCCGCCGACGCATTCGGTGACGTCCTCGCCGGTGAGTTCGACGTGGATGCCGCCGGGGTGGGAGCCGAGGGCGTGGTGGACCTCGAAGAAGCCCTTGACCTCGTCGAGGACGTCGTCGAAGCGGCGGGTCTTGTGGCCGGAGGGGGCTTCGAAGGTGTTGCCGTGCATCGGGTCGCAGATCCAGGCCACCTCGTGGCCCTCGCCGCGGACCTTCTCCACCAGGGCGGGGAGCTTCTCGCGGACCAGGCCGGCGCCCATGCGGACGATGAAGGACAGGCGGCCCGGCTCGCGGTCGGGGTCCAGGCGGGCCAGGTAGGCCAGGGCGTCGTCGGGGGTGGTCGAGGGGCCCAGCTTGATGCCGATCGGGTTGCTGATGCGGCTGAAGTACTCGACGTGGGCGCCGTCCAGGTCGCGGGTGCGCTCGCCGATCCAGACGTAGTGGCCGCTGGTGGCGTAGGGCTTGCCGGTGCGGGAGTCGATGCGGGTCAGTGCCGACTCGTACGGCAGGACCAGGCCCTCGTGCGCGGCGTAGAACTCGACCGTGCGGAACTCCTCCGGGTCGGTGCCGCAGGCGCGCATGAAGGACAGGGCGCGGTCGATCTCGCCGGCCAGCAGTTCGTACCGCTCGCCGGAGGGTGAACCGGCCACGAAGTCCTGGTTCCAGGCGTGGACCTGGCGCATGTCGGCGTAGCCGCCGGTGGTGAAGGCCCGGACCAGGTTCAGGGTGGAGGCGCTGGCCTGGTACATGCGCAGCAGGCGCCGGGGGTCGGGGGTGCGGGCCTCGGGGGTGAAGTCGAAGCCGTTGACCGAATCGCCCCGGTAGGCCGGAAGGGTGACGCCGTTGCGGGTCTCGGTCGATTTGGACCGGGGCTTGGAGTACTGTCCGGCGATGCGCCCGACCTTCACCACCGGCACCGCGGCGGCGTAGGTGAGCACCACGGCCATCTGGAGCAGAGTCTTGAGTTTCGCGCGGATCCCGTCGGCGCTGTTCCCGGCGAAGGTCTCGGCGCAGTCGCCGCCGGTGAGCAGGAACGCCTCCCCCCGGGCCACGGCGCCGATGCGGTCCTTGAGCAGGTCCGCCTCTCCGGCGAAGACCAGCGGCGGATACGAGCGGAGCTCGGAGACGACGGCGGACAGCGCTTCGGCGTCCGGCCACTCCGGCTGCTGGCCCGCGGGAAGTGCGGACCACGTGTCCTCGACGGATCCGGTCCCGGCCGGATTCCTGACAACCTCACTCATTGAGCCAGGGTACGCGAATCTTTGGGGGCTGCCTCGGATTAGTCCAGACCGTGGGACCGGATCGTCCGAGCCGCAGGACCGCGGCACCCGGCTGACCCGGCTGCCGGCCGGGCGCCGGTCCAAATGGGTCGTCCTGGGGGTGTGGCTGGCGCTGTTCCTGCTGTGTCTGGGGGCCGCGGGACGGCTGGGGCGGGTCCGGCACGACGACACCGTGTCCTACCTGCCGCGCGACGCGCAGTCCACGCAGGCCTACCGGCTCGCGCGGTGGTACGGGGACGCCGACGTGATGCCCGCGGCGGTGGTGTTCGAGCAGGCCGGCGGGGGTGTGCTGACGGCGGCGCAGCGGGCGGCCGTGGCGGCGCTGGCGCCGGTGCGGTTCGCGGCGGACGGGCGGGCGGCGCGGTTCGCGGTGGGGTTCGACAGCAATGATCCGCAGCTCGTGGCGCGGGTGAAGAAGCTGCGGGAGACGGTCGGGGCGGGTTTGCCGCTCGGTCTGGTCGCGCACGTCGGCGGGCCTGCCGGGCAGTCGGCGGACTCCTACGGCGTGTTCGACACGATCGACGGGCCGCTGTTGTGGCTGGCGCTCGGCGTGGTGATGGTGTTGTTGCTGGTGACGTACCGATCGCCGGTGCTGTGGCTGGTGCCGCTGGTGGCGGCGGTCGCCGGGCTGACGGTGGCGCAGCAGGCGGTGTATCTGCTCGCGCGGCACGGCGGCGTCACCGTCAACGGCCTGAGTCAGAGCATCATGCTGGTGCTGGCGGTCGGGGCGGGCGTGGACTACGCGCTGCTGCTGGTCTCACGGTACCGGGAGGAGCTGACGCGCTTCCGGGACAAGCACAACGCGATGGCGGTGGCGCTGCGCCACGCCGGGCCGGCGATCGTGGCCAGCGCGGGGACCGTGGTGGTGAGCCTGCTGTGCCTGCTGCTGGCGGTGCTGAACTCCGACCGCGGTCTGGGACCGGTGGCGGCGCTGGGGGTGCTCGGGGCGTTCGCGGCGATGGTGACGCTGCTGCCCGCGCTGCTGGTCGCGCTCCCCCGGGCGGTGTTCTGGCCGCGGGTGCCGCACTTCAGTGGGGAGCCCGAATCGCGGGAATCGCTGTGGGGCGCGGTCGCCCGAGCCGTGGCGGCGAGGCCGCGCGCCACGTGGATCGCCGCGACGGTGCTGCTGGTCGGCATGACCGCGGGGCTCGCGGGCCTGCGGTCGTCGGGGCTCAGCGCCGCCGACCAGTTCCCGGGCAAGCCGGACTCGGTCCGCGCGCAGGACGTGATCGCCGCGCACTTCCCAGCCGAGCCCGGCGACGTCGCGATCGTGATCGGGAAGGCTTCGGCCAGTGTCGAGACGGCGCGGGTCCTGGCCGGCCACGGGGCCGGCGCGGCGGCGGTGCCCCGGTTCGCCGGCCCCTACGCGCGCTGGGACATCCCCCTTACCGGTGCCCCCGAGGATCCGGCCGCGCAGCATGCCGTCCGGCGCCTGCGCACCGTCCTGGCCGGCGTCCCCGGCGCCGAGGCCCGGGTCGGCGGGCTGGCCGCGATCGACCTGGACATCGCCGCCGCCTCCCGCCACGACCGCGACCTGGTGATCCCGGCGGTGCTGGCCGTCGTCCTGCTGGTGCTGATCGGCCTGCTGCGCTCGCTGGTCGCGCCGCTGCTGCTGGTGGCCACGGTGGTCGCGTCGTTCGGGGCGGCGCTCGGGGCGAGCTGGCTGGTGTTCCGGTACTGCTTCGGGTTCCCCGGCACCGATGTCAGCTACCCGCTGTTCTCGTTCGTGTTCCTGGTCGCGCTGGGCATCGACTACAACATCTTCCTGATGACCCGCATCCAGGAGGAGTCGCGCCGCCTCGGCACCGGGGAGGGCACCGTGCGCGCCGTCACCGTCACCGGCGGTGTGATCACCTCGGCCGGCGTGGTGCTGGCCGCGACGTTCGCGGTGCTGGCGACGCTGCCGCTGGTGGCGCTGATCGAGATCGGGTTCACGGTGGCGTTCGGGGTGCTGCTCGACACCCTGCTGGTGCGGTCCGTCCTGGTTCCGGCGCTCGCCGTGGACATCGGGGAGCGGATCTGGTGGCCCGGGAAAGTTCTCGGCAAAGAGTGAGGCTGCCGGGGCCCTGGTTCAGTCCAGCCAGCCCGGCCGCGCCAGCCCTGATTCGTACGCCAGCACCACCAGCTGCGCCCGGTCCCGCGCTCCGAGCTTGACCATGCTCCGGCTGACGTGCGTCTTGGCCGTCAGCGGGCTGAGCACCAGCCGGTCGGCGATCTCCTCGTTGCTCAGCCCGGCCGCCACCAGCGCCAGCACCTCCCGCTCCCGCTCGGTCAGGGCCTTGATCTGCTCGGCGGCCGGGTTCGGCCCGGTCCGCTTGCTGCGCACCGCGAACTCCTCGATCAGGCGCCGGGTCACGCTCGGCGCCAGCAGCGCCTCCCCGTCGGCCACCGCGCGCAGGCCGCGCAGCAGGTCGGCGGGCTCGGTGTCCTTCAGCAGGAAGCCGCTGGCGCCGGCCCGGATCGCCTCGAACACGTACTCGTCGAGCTCGAAGGTGGTCAGGATCAGGATCCGCACGCCGGACAGCCGCTCGTCGGCGGTGATCCGGCGGGTGGCCTCCAGCCCGTCCATGCCGGGCATCCGGATGTCCATCAGGATCACGTCCGGCCGCAGGTCCACGGCCAGCCGCCAGGCCTGCTCGCCGTCGGTGGCCTCGCCGGCCACCTCGATGCCGTCCTGCACCTCCAGCAGCGCCCGGAAGCCGGCCCGCACCAGCGCCTGGTCGTCGGCCAGCAGGACCCTGATCATGCCGTCTCCTCGGGGTAGGGGATGTACGCGTCGACCCGGAAGCCGGCGCCGGGCAGCGGGCGCGCGGTGAGCGAGCCGCCCAGGGCCGCGGCCCGCTCCCGCATGCCGGGCAGGCCGTTGCCGGTGCCGTCCAGGCCCAGCGGGGCGCCGTGGCCGTCGTCGGTGATCCGCAGCCGCAGGCCGTCGGCGCTCTCCACCAGGATCCAGGCCCGGCCGGCCCCGGCGTGCCGCACCACGTTGGTCAGCGACTCCTGCACGATCCGGTAGCCGGCCTGGCTGACCGCCAGCGGCGCGGCGTCCAGATCGCCGACGACGCTCAGCGCCACCTTCAGGCCGGCGGCCTCGGCCATCTCCGCCAGGTGCGTCAGCCGGCCCAGGTCCGGCGCCGGATCGCGCGGGGCGGCCTGGTCCCCGCGCAGCACCGTCAGCACCGAGCGCACCTCGCCCAGCGCCGACCGGCTGGCGTCCTTGATCGCCGACAGCGCGATCCGGGCCTGCTCCGGCCGCCGGTCCATGACCTCCAGCGCCACGTTGGCCTGCACCGCGATCAGCGAGATCGAGTGCGCCAGCACGTCGTGCAGCTCCCGGGCTATCTCCAGCCGCTCCTCGCTGGCCTGCCGCCGCGCCTCCTGCTCGCGGGCCCGGACCTCCTGCTCCCGGGCCCGCGCCGCCTCCAGCGCCCGCTGCCGCAGCACCCGGAACAGCTCGGCGAGGATCAGCAGCGCCAGCAGCCAGCCGATGGTGGACAGCACGTCGACGGCGTCGGTCCGGGTCTGTCCCCGCTCTTTGTGCGTGGGCACGAACAGCATCCCGACGGCGAACGCGATCGACCCGATCCACACCTCGCGCCGGTAGCCGGTACCGCCGATGACCACCACGGCGACCAGGGCGTTCAGGAAGATCGGACCGTAGGCGTAGCCGAGCAGCAGATAGGCCATGGTGGCGCCCAGGCACACCGCGAGGGCGGCGCGCGGCGCCCGCCGCCGGTGGTGCAGCGCGACCGGCCCGGCCACCACCAGCACCCAGCCGATCCAGTCCAGCGACCGCACCTCGACGCCGCTGACACCCCGGTCGTGATGCCAGCCGTTGTAGGCGCCGAACGTCCCGAGGATGTCGAAGATCAGCAACGCCACCGGCAGCCCGACCGTGGACCGTTCCATCCACAGCCAGACCATCCAGGGCCGGGAGGGCCGCGCCGGCGGCGGCTGCTGATCGGTCATGCCTGAACGCTAGATCAGATCACCGCGCGCGGGTATCCGTCCGGCGGAGGCTGTGCGGCGGCGGCGGATACTCCGGTGGGAGTAGTGATCTCCGTAGATGTGGAG
>JABFXP010000424.1 GCA_013361685.1 Catenulispora sp. | reverse complement strand
CGGGGCGGGCCGGGGCCCGAAGGCGCGCTGGAGCGCGGATCCGGGGTCGTCGACGTCCGCGGCGGCGGGCGTGGCCGCGGACGCGGGGCCGGTCTCCGGGACCGCCCGCTCCGCCGCCTCGCCGCCGTCTCCCGGCACCCTGCGTTCCATCCTGCTCAGTACTCCGTGCTCCGTGCTCCGGCCCTGGCCGCCGTCTTCGGTGGTAACACCTAACCAACCACAGTCCGGCCTCACCGCTTGCGGCGGCGCTCCTCGGTGCCGGCCTCGTCGTCCTCGGCCGCGTCGGGGCCGCCGACGTTGCTGATCAGGTTGGTCAGCTCCCGCTGCGTGGCCTCCACGTGCGGGATGTCCTGCAGCTGCTCCTGGCCGTGCTCGCCGGCCGACTCCACCACCAGGGTGCCACAGCCCAGGATCCGGTCCAGCAGGCCGTTGTGCTGGAACGACACGTCGTTGATCTTGACCAGCGGCATGTCCCGGCCGTGCCGGTGTATGAAGCCCTCGCGGATGATCAGCCGCTTGTTGGTCACCACGTAGTTCTTGTTGAGCCAGATGATCCACGGGCGCAGCGTGAAGATCACGATGTCGATCAGGGCCAGGGCCCCGACGCCGATCGCCGCGTACTTCTGCGCGTTGCCGCTGGAGAACCCGACCGCGGCACCGAACGCGGCGACCGCGACGACCAGGTTCAGCACCGGCAGGATCAGCGCCTTCCAGTGCGGACGCATGGCGAGATCTATCTGCTCGCCGGGCGCCAGCAGGTGCTTGGGGTAACCCATTTCGTCACAACTCCCTCGGCTCCGCGCCTCCCCCCTGTGAGGAAGCGAAGGTCTCTGTCGCCACGCATATTGGCAGACAACGGTGACGGTGTGCAGTGACAGGGTCTTGTCATCTGAGATGGACTACATCCCCCGCCCCGAACGCCTGTTCCCGGTCCCCGTCCCGCACCAGCAGCCGCCCGTCCCCGTCCAGCCCCACCGCGTCCCCCTCCACGGCGGCCCCGCCCGGCACTTCCACCCGTACCCGCCGCCCCAGGGTGGCACACGACGCCGCATACGCGCTGGCCAGACCGCAGGCCATGGGATCGCCCGACACCGCGGTCCAGTCCGTGTACCAGCGGCCGAGCTCGCGCAGCACCGCCCGCAGAACGGTGTCCCGGTCCGCGGCCTTGGCCTGCTCCAGCACCAGCGACGTGGCATGCGCCGCCGGAAGCTCATCACCCCGCAACGAGACGTTGAGCCCGATGCCCACCACCGCCGCCGGCCCGGCCGCGGTCTCCACCCGCTCGACGAGGATGCCGCCGAGCTTGCGCGCGGCCCCGTACGACCCGAGCTCGAGCCCCTCCCCCATCGTCTCGTCCGGCACGGCGTCGTCCACGACGATCAGATCGTTCGGCCACTTCAGCCGCGCCGGCACCCCGGTCACGGCGTCCACGGCGGTCCGCACCGCCGTCCCGGCCAGCAACGGCAGCCACCCCCACCGCGCCGGCGCGACATCGCCCGGCCGGAGCAGTACAGAGAAGAAGAGACCGGAACGAGGCGGCGCGACCCAGGAACGTCCGAGGCGTCCACGCCCGGCGCTCTGCGACTCGGCGACCAGGACCAGTCCTTCGGCCTCACCCCGACGGGCCGCCTCGGCGAGATCGGCGTTGGTCGAGCCGGTCTCGGTGACGATGTCGACCCGCCGCCAGAGGCCGCCGGGGCGAACCACCGCTTTGTTGACGGCCAGTTCGCGCAGGGGCGGACGCTCCAAATCATTGTAAGGCGAGTCACTAGTCATCCCCCGAGGCTATTCCCCCTCCACGCATTACAGTGACCACGTGACTGACGCCGCAGCCCCCTCCGAGGTCCAAGCTCCGCACACGACGGCGGGCAAGCTCGCCGAGCTTCGCAGCCGCGTGGACGAGGCCATTCACGCCGGCAATGAGCGGGCTGTGGAGAAGCAGCACGCCAAGGGGAAGATGACCGCGCGGGAGCGGATCGAGTATCTGCTCGACGAGGGTTCGTTCATGGAGTTGGACGAGCTGGCGCGGCATCGGTCGGCGCGGTTCGGGATGGAGCGGAACCGGCCTTACACCGACGGGGTGGTCACCGGGTTCGGGACGGTGGACGGGCGGCAGGTGTGCGTCTTCTCGCAGGACGTGACCATCTTCGGGGGTGCGCTCGGGGAGGTCTACGGGGAGAAGATCGTCAAGGTGCTCGATCTCGCCCTGAAGTTGGGGTGCCCGATCGTCGGCATCAACGAGGGCGGTGGCGCGCGGATCCAGGAGGGCGTCGTCTCGCTCGGTCTGTACGGCGAGATCTTCCGGCGGAACGTGCTGGCCTCCGGTGTCATCCCGCAGATCTCGCTGATCATGGGCGCGGCGGCCGGCGGGCACGTCTACTCCCCGGCGTTGACCGACTTCGTGGTGATGGTCGACCAGACGTCGCAGATGTTCATCACCGGTCCCGACGTCATCAAGACCGTCACCGGTGAGGACGTGTCGATGGAGGACCTGGGTGGTGCGCGGACGCACAACACCAAGTCCGGCAACGCGCACTACATGGGCGCCGACGAGAAGGACGCCATCGACTACGTCAAGACACTGCTCTCGTTCCTGCCGAGCAACAACCTGGACGACGCCCCGGTCTACGACACCGAGGCCGATCTCGAGGTAGGCGCCGAGGACCGCGAGCTGGACACCCTGGTGCCGGACTCGGCGAACCAGCCCTACGACATCCACAAGGTCATCGAGCACGTGGTCGACGACGCCGACTTCCTCGAGGTGCAGCCGCTGTTCGCGCCGAACATCGTCGTCGGGTTCGGGCGGGTCGAGGGCCGGACCGTGGGCGTCGTGGCCAACCAGCCGATGCAGCTGGCCGGCTGCCTGGACATCGACGCCTCGGAGAAGGCCGCGCGGTTCGTGCGGACCTGCGACGCGTTCAACGTCCCGGTCCTGACCTTCGTGGACGTCCCCGGCTTCCTGCCCGGCACCGACCAGGAGTGGAACGGCATCATCCGGCGCGGCGCCAAGCTGATCTACGCCTACGCCGAGGCCACCGTGCCGCTGCTGACCATCATCACCCGCAAGGCCTTCGGCGGCGCCTACGACGTCATGGGCTCCAAGCACCTCGGCGCCGACCTGAACGTCGCCTGGCCCACCGCGCAGATCGCGGTGATGGGCGCGCAGGGCGCCGTCAACATCCTGTACCGCAAGGAGCTCGCGGCGGCCGCGGACCCGGCGGCCGAGCGGGCCCGGCTCATCCAGGAGTACGAGGACGAGCTGCTGAATCCTTATCAGGCCTCCGAGCGCGGGTACGTCGACTCGGTGATCCAGCCGTCGCAGACCCGCGCCTACGTCGTCAAGGCGCTGCGGGCGCTGCGGTCCAAGCGCGAGACGCTGCCGCCGAAGAAGCACGGGAACATCCCGCTGTGAGTGCCGGCGTCGGGAGCGGGCAGAGCGAGAGCGAGCAGAGCGTGACCGAGCACAGCATGACCGGGCAGAGCACCGCCGACGCCGGCGGCGCGGCGCCGGCGACCGCGCCGCGGATCCAGGTCGTCCACGGGAATCCGACCGCTGAGGAACTCGCGGCGGTGGTCACCGTCCTGGCCGCGGTCACCGTTGCGGCCACGCAGTCACGATCGGATAACGATCAGCGACACACCCCGGGTGTGGGCGGTTGGACCGCCCGCGAACGGGGAGTGCGCACCCCGCTGCACTCCGGCCCTGGCGGCTGGCGTGCCTCGGCGTTTCCCCCGGCTCGGTAGGGCGTCCTACCCCTAGGGGAGTACTCGATCAAGATCACGTCATCTGTAGGTGGATTCACAGATTCCCCCCAAAGTCGCATCCGGTGCGACAGTGCCTGCGGGTACAGTTGACACAGTTCAAGGAAAAGACAAAGGCTCCGTTTCAGGGGGGTTCCCAGCAATGCCCGTACAGACGACCTCGATACCCGGTAAGCGTTCGGTCCGAGCCCTGACGATGACGATCGCCGTCGGCGCCGTCTCCGGGCTCGCGCTCACCGCGTGCTCGTCCTCCGGCTCCACCGGCAGCGGCGGCAGTGGTGGGACCAACGGTTCGAAGAACCCGACCGAGGCCCTGGCGGCCGCGGTCCACAACATCTCCAGCGGCAAGGCCGAGTCCTTCCAGCTCTCGCTGAAGCCGGACGACGCCATGATCGCGGCGATGAACAAGGACTCCAGCAAGCAGGACGCGGCCATCGGCAAGTCCCTGCTGGGCAACGGCGGCATCGTCGTGAAGTTCACCGTCAGCTCCGACAAGCCGCTGAAGGACCTCAAGCCCGGCGAGACCCCGAACGTCGAGTTCGGCGTGACGGCCGGCGGCACCGAGTTCTTCGACATCCGCAGCGTCGGCGGCGCCCTGTACGCCAAGGCGAACGTCCCGCAGATCGCCCAGCTCAGCGGCAAGTCGACCGCGGACCTGACGGCGGCGATGGGCCAGGTGCCGCCGGACTTCCAGGCGCCGATCCAGGCCCTGATGGCCGGCAAGTGGGTCGGCGTCAGCGCCCAGGACCTCAAGGGCCTGGAGCAGATGGCCAAGAGCATGGGCGGCGGCGACCTGGGCGCGGCCACCACCGCCTCGCCCAACACCCAGATGCTGGCCGGCATGGAGGCCTCGCTGCTCAAGGCGCTGACCCAGGACGCCACCGTCAACGACCTGGGCGGCGGCAAGCTCCAGGTCTCCGGCAAGGTCAAGGTGATCGGCCAGGACATCCTGGGCGCCCTGGGCCCGGCGATGTCCTCGATCCCCGGCAAGTCCAAGGCCGACCTGGACAAGGCCCGCGAGGGCCTGAACTCGGTGCCGGACTCCGAGGTCGTGACCTTCGACGTCTGGCTGAAGAACAACCAGATCAGCGAGCTGCAGCTCGACCTGGCGCAGTTCCTGCCCAAGGACCAGTCCGGCGGCGGCCACCTGCCGGTGGACGCGAAGTTCAGCCAGGACGCCGCGAAGGTGAGCGCGCCCGACGGCGTGACGAACATCGACATCCAGAAGCTGCTCGGCTCGCTGGGCGGCGCGAACTGACCCCTGGCGGCCCGGTGTTCGACCGCTGACGAAGGACCACGCGAGAGCGGGAGCCCGCCAAGGGCTCCCGCTCTCGCCGTGTGTCAGCGCTCCGGCTCCGGTTCCGCCGCGTTCCAGTAGGCCGTGTAGTTCACGCCCAGATCGCCCATCAGCTTGCGCAGCAACGGCTTCGACAGGCCGATGACGTTGGAGTGGTCGCCCTCCAGCCGCTCGATGAAGGCACCGCCGCGACCGTCGATGGTGAACGCCCCCGCGACCCGCAGCGGCTCGCCGGTGGCCACGTACGCCATGATCTCCTCATCGCTGGGCTCCCCGAAGTGGACCACGGTGGTGGCCACCGATCCCACCTCCCCGCCCGTGGTCCGGTCCACGAGCCAGTGGCCGGTGAGCAGCCGGCCGGACTTGCCGCGCATCGCGTACCAGCGGGCCACCGCGTCCCGCGCGTCGTCCGGTTTGCCCAGCGCCTGCCCCTCGAACTCCAGGACCGAGTCGCAGCCGACGACCAGGGCGCCGTCGGTCTCCGGCAGGCCGGCGACGGCGCGGGCCTTGGCGCGGGCCAGTTCCAGCGCGACGTCGGCGGGGACGGCATCGGGTCCGAGGGCGGCTTCGAGGGCGTCCTCGTCGACGCCGCTGACCAGGACCCGGGGGGTGAAGCCGGCGTTGCGGAGCAGGGCCAGCCGGGCCGGGGACGCGGAGGCCAGGACGAGGGGAGGCGGTGTCGTGGGCATGGCCCGACTCTAACCGGATCACGCGGGGCGGCTTTCCGGCGGCACTGTCCCCGGTGCCGAGTGATCGGGCTGTCGGACCGTCGGGCGACCGACCGGGATCCGTGCGGGGCGTCAGGCCGTCTTCGGCGCGCCCTCGACCGGCCCCGGCTCCGGCTTCGGCGCGGGCGGCGAGATCACCGCGACCGCCAGGGCGCCGGACAGCAGGACGAACACCCCGCCCAGCAGGAACAGCTGGGTCCAGCCGGTCAGGCCGGTGACCACGATGGTGGTGAACAGCTGCAACGCGGCGATGGCCATCATCGTGCCCTGCATGAAGTTGTTCAGCACCACGCCGACGGCGGCCAGGATCAGGATCAGCGCGCCGCCGGCCAGGGCCAGCGCGATGCCCAGGCACAACACCATGGCGCCGGCCTGCAGGATCCCCGGGGAGGCCGGGCCGAAGCTGGTGCCGTTGCCGAAGGACGCGAAGCCGTAGAAGGCGGCGGTGACGATCAGCATGCCCAGCGCCTCGGCGGCCAGGGCCAGCGCACCGGCCAGGATCAATATCTTGCGTCCCACGGCGGCTCCCGATGGCGTGACGGCGGCGAAGACCGTCATTGGACGTTGTGTCAAAAACCTACCGGCCGGTAGCAGGGGCTTCAAGAGGTCCGGGCGCTCCCGATCGGGTGAACCGGCGATCGTACTTATGGCGGCACGGGGACCAATCACCGGAAAACGGCCGATGCCCGACCTAGGATCGTGGCCCGTGACCGCACCGGACCGACGCACCGCGCTGCGGGCGGGGCTGGCCGCGCTGGCGACGGCCGCCACGCCGGCGGCTCTGGCGGCCTGCTCGGACGGCGACGGGCACAACGACACCGCACAGGGGCGGACCCACGGCGGGACCGCGCCGGCGCAGAACCCTGCCACTCCGGCCCCGGGAAGTAACCCGGCCCCGAACCGGGCGGCCACCGCCGCTCCGCCCGACGAGCTCGCGCACGCCGACACCGGCCGCCCGCAGGTCGCCCTGACCTTCCACGGCGACGGCGACCCGGCCCTGGCCGAGGCGCTGCTGAAGGAGGCCGAATCGAACGGCGCCCGGCTGACCGTGCTGGCGGTCGGCCGCTGGCTCGGCGCGCATCCGGAGCTGGCCCGCCGGATCCTGGACGGCGGCCACGAACTCGGCAACCACACTGAGAACCACGTCGACATCACGCGCCTGGCACCGGCCGCCGCGCTCGCCGAGATCCAGGCCTGCGCCGCCCGGCTGAAGCAGCTGACCGGCTCCCCCGGCGTGTGGTTCCGCCCCTCCCAGACGCAGCACGCCGACCCCATGCTGGTCGCGCAGGCCCGCCGCGCCGGTTATCGCACGGTGCTGTCCTACGACGTCGACCCCCTCGACTATCAGGACCCGCCGAGCACGGCGATCGCCGACCGCCTGCTGGGCGCGGTCCGTCCCGGCGCCGTGGTGTCCCTGCACCTGGGACACCGCGACACCGTGGACGCCCTGCCCGCGGTCCTGGCCGGCTTGAAGTCCCGCGGCCTGGCCGCCGTCACCGCATCGGAGCTGTTTTCGTGACGCCCACCCCCGACGACGAGACGCCCCCGGCCGCGCCGCCGGCCGTCCACCCCGGCGGCGGGCGGTCCTCCC
>JABFXP010000705.1 GCA_013361685.1 Catenulispora sp. | reverse complement strand
CCCCTGCGCATAATCGAACGGCCCCGGAACCGCGACCCCCCAAGGCGCACCGGCCGCCGCGTCCACGCTCCCGGCACACGCCAGAATCGCCCCGAGGATCGACTCGGCATCAGCCGCCGCGTCCAGCCCGTCCCGCCGCACCGTGCCCGGAACGACGGCCCCGGCGCGCGCATCCACCAGAGCCGCCGTGACATGCGTCCCGCCGATCTCCAAGACCGGCACCACCGTCGAACTCGAACTCATCAGCGCTCACCGAACCCGGGCTTTGACGATCCGGACCCGCTCCGACCCCATCGGCCGCAGCACATAGGAGCCCACCGATGCCGGGATCACGAGCGTCTCGGCATAAGCCAGCGGATGAGCGTGGCCATCACCGGTCTCCACCATCACCCCGTCGCCCTCCACCACATTGAGCACGTGGAACCGCCCGGCTGTGTCGCCGGACCCCGCCGAGCCCGCTTCCAGCACGAGCCGGGCCACGTCGAAGAACATCTCGGGCAGCTCGCCGAGCAGTTCCTCATGCCACCCCTCGCCTCGCCGCACGATCCTGGGCCGCTGCACCAAGTCCCGCTCGACCGCCTCGCCCGACCGCTCGGTGGCGAGGTTCCGGAAGGCGTGCTCCACGTGCACCGGCCGCTGACGGCCCTCGGCGTCGCGGCGCAGCCAGTCGTAGAACCGCAGCGAGTACAGGTACGGCGTCGCGCTGATCTCCAGGACCACGTTGCCCTCCCCGCTGCCGTGCGGGGTGCCGGCCGGTATGAGGAACAACTGATGCGGCTCGGCCGGGAACGTTTGCACGTAGCGCGTGATCTCGAACGCCCGCCCGTGGCCGTCGGCCTCGTGCGCGTCGTGGTGGAACGCCTCCACGTCGACGCCGTCGCGCAGCCCCAGGAACACCTTCCGGTCCTCGCCGCCGACCATCATGTAATAGGTCTCATGCTGGGTGTAGGGCCAGCCGAAGACCCGGTTCATGTAGTCCGGCTGCGGATGGCAGTGCACTGACAGGTTGCCGCCGTCCACCGTGTCCAGATAGTCGAACCTGATCGGGAACGACGTCCCGAACACGCTGTGCACCTGCTCGCCGAGGATCTCCTGCGGGAACAACGCCACCGCCAACTGGAACGGCGCCTCGACCCGCGGCCCGTTCTGCTCCCCGATCAGGATGCCGCTCTCCGGCGCGATCAGCTCGTACCCGAGCGCGGTGTTGCGCGCGTCCGGATTCACCCCGAGCACCCGCTGCGCCCAGCGGCCGCCCCACGGCGTGGAGTTGAAGGTCGGCCGGGTGCGGAACGGACGCCGCGCCAGCGCGGCCAGCGTGGACCGCAGCGCCGCACCGGAAAGCCACGCGGGCTCGTCGGGATCCTGCGTGTCGATCCAGCAGTCCACCCGCGGCGCGATCGCGTCCCGGTGCCGGTCCAGCAGCGGCCAGTCGATGTAGAACAACCGCTTGAGCGTGCCGGCCCCGGCGGCGGCCGGCCGGCCCAGGTTGGCCCCCGTCCCGGCCGACACCGCGGCTTCGGCGTAGCGCTTCGGCAGGTCGGCGTACCACAGCACGTCCGGCGCCAGCAGCGCCGCGCCCGGGCCGAAGGCCACCACCACGCCGTCGGCGGCCGGCACCGGCCGGGGCAGTGCGTCGAAGAGGTCCTCCAGGGTGCCGCCGGCCAGAGTGGCGAAGTCCGGATCGTCCTCGGACAGCTCGGCCGAAGCCGTGCGCTCCAGCACCTGCTGCCAGGGCACCATCAGCTCACGGACGTCGACGGTGTCGACCGGCACCCCGCGCCGGGCCATCGCCTTGGCGATCCCGGCGGCCACCGCCGGCCAGTCCAGCGCGGCCGGCCCGTCCACGGCCAGCACGGCCGGGGCTGCGGGCAGGGTCGCGACCGCGGCGTCCCACCCCGAGCCCACCGCACCGCCGATCGGTGCGTAGCGGGGTTCCTGGTCGTAACGGCGATGCGCCATCGCGGACATCGGTGGCAGTCTCCTAGCGATGCAGAGTGCTGACGCGCCCGCCGGGCGCGAAGGAACGGTTCGGCGCGGTTCAGGCGCCGGAGAACACCAGGGCCACGAAGGCGCCCGCCGGAACGGTGACCCGGACCCGGTCGCCGGCCACCGGCACGGCGACCAGGTCGCGTTCCAGGGACGTGCCCAGGAACGCCGCCGACGCCGGGACCGGGAGCCGCACCTCGACCTCGGCGTCGGCGGCGGCGATCGACCGCAGATGGACCACCAGGCCGTCCCCGCGCCGCGACCGGCCGAGCGAGGACACGTGGACGTGATCGTGATCGGTCGCGACGAACACGCCGACCGCCTCGGCGACCCCGCCGGCGCCCCCGGCCTCGGGCGCGGCCAGCGGCACCGCGACGAACGGATCGGTGAGCCCCGCCGCCGTCCCCGCGCCCAGCACCCGCGGGTCCACCCCCGAGCCCGAGCCGATCGCGTACCGGAACACCGTCTCGCCCTGCTGCTGCGCCGGGAAGTTGGTGTCCCAGATGTTGTTCAGCGCCCACGAGTACACCGTCGCCGGCTCCCGCCGTTCGGGCTTGATCGTCTCGGGGAACGGCGCGTACGGCAGATAGAGGTCGCCGAGCATCACCAGCGGCGCCTCCAGCGTCGCCCACGCCACCGCGTAGTCCCCGTCGCCGAACCCGATCCAGTGCCGGATCGGCCGCATGTGCCGCGCCGCCCCCGGCACCACCGGCACCCGGTCGCCGCCGACCCCGCCGGTCAGCTCCCACACCGGCTCCGCCGTCTCACCCAGCGCGAAGGGGAAGGCGAAGTACACGCTCTCCTTCGCCGGGGCGCCCCGCTTGGCGATCCGCTGAGTGATCTCAAGGCGGCGCACGCCCTTGTACAGCCGCAGAGTCGTCCGGATCCAGTCGACGCCGTCGCCGTCGGTCTGGATGGTCAGGCTCTCGCCGATCGCGGTCCGTTCGCTGTGCACCACCGAGGCGCGCCGGCCCAGCGTCCGGGAGGCGAGCAGCGCCAGATCCCCGGGCACCGCCTCCATGTGCCCCGACAGGTGGTTGACGTGCGGAGCGGTCGAGTACCGGTCGTATATGTACTGCCCGAAACCGGCCGGCGATTCGGCGTCGACCAGTTCGCGCCCGGCCTGCTTGTCGAACACCGAGCGGATGACCGCCGCTTCGAGGTCGTACTCGACCCGGAAGAACTCGTTCTCGATCTGCGCCGGTTCCGCCGGCCGCTGCGTCTCGGCCGTCGCGCCGCCGGGGCGCAGGTCCAGCCGCACCCACCCGATGGCCGGCACGTCCGGCACCACCACCCGCACCCGGCGGCCCGACGGCCGGGTGGGCTCGTCCTCGGGCTCGAAGACCACCGCGTGGTACGGCAGCTCCGCCCCGGTCCGGCCGTCGTGAATGGTGAACGCCGTGTCCAGCGCGACCGTGCTCGCCGGGACGAAGAACTCTGCGACGTCGCTCCTCGTCCCGGGCCCGGTGTTGACCAGCAGGTAGGACGCCGCGGCGGCAGCCGGCCGACACAGCGTGGCGCCCAGCCGCCGCGCGCCGTCGGCCACCAGGTCCAGAGCGTCGTCATGGCCCTGATAGGCCAGCTCGCTCTTGCGCGCCCACTGCAGCCCGCCGGAGTCGAAACCGTCCTCGTCGTCGCCCCACGGGTTCGCCGCGCCCCACGTGTGCTCATCGAACAGGCCCAGCCGGTCGTAGACCGCGTCGATCTTGGCACCGGCGGAATCGTCACCGGACAGCGTGTGCAGACTCTCCGCCTGCCGCAACGCGTTCTGCGCCCGCCGGTCCGCACCCAGCGGCCGGGCCCCCGAGCCGAGCCCGTCGGCCCACCAGTCGGTCCAGTCTCCGGCGTGCTCCTCCAGCCCGTCGCCCAGCCGCTTTTCGGCCTCGACGAAGAAGTCGGTGTTCGCCGACGAACGCAGCCTCGGCCAGGCCCAGGTCTCGTTCCAGCGCCGCGCCACGGTCGCCGGCACGATCGACGGCCCCGCGTTGTCGGCCGGTCCACCCTGCACCCGCAGGTGCAGCAGATCATGCCGATAAGGGGTCTTGCTCAGCCGCTCCCCGGTCAGACCGGACCAGCCGAACGCCTCGCCGCCGTAGGGGAACGGCCGGTTCGCCAGCCCGTCCAGATAGTTGGGCAGCAGGTTCAGCGTCGAGGCGTAGCCCTCGGCGAGCCCGACGACGTTGCCCTCCATGTAGGCCATACCGTGCGGGGTGTCGGTGACCCACACCAGGACCCGCTTGCCGCTCGGCGCGCGCCACCAGAACGGACGCTCCAGCTGCTGGCCGCCGACCAGGAACGGCACGGACCGGCCGGCCCAGTTGTGCGCCGCCGACAGATAGCGGACGCCTGCCGCGGCCAGCGCGTCGACGAATCCGACCACCGCGCCCGGGACGTCGGTGTGCATCGCCGAGCGGATCGGGATGTCGTACTCCTCGCGCAGGTCGTCGGTGAAGCGCAGCAGCCGGTGCAGCTCCTCGGTGGAGCAGGCCTCGGTGTGCAGCTGGAAGGGCATCGCGGTGACCTCGATCCGGCCGGCGCGGGCCAGCTCCACGAAGCGCCGCCGCGTCGGCTCGGCGCGGCCGGCGAGCCAGCGGCGCAGCGGCAGCGCCGACTCCACGGTCCAGCGGAAGCGGGCGTCTTCCGGCCAGGAATCGGTGGCCTCGGCGAGGTCCAGTGCCGAGTCGAGGTACTCGGAGTGGTGCCGCAGGACCGTGCCCTGCCGGTCGGTGTAGCCGATGTCGAGGTGGGAGTGGTGGACCACGTGCACGGTCCACTTGCGCTGCGGCTCGACCGTCAGCGTGGCGCGGCCGAGCGGTCCGGCCGCGTCGTCGACCGTCAGCTCGGCGGCGGTCGGCGCGCTCGCCTCGGGGACGAACAGGTCGACGGTCGCCGAACCGCCCGCGAGCTCCAGCGCCGCACGGTCGCGGACGGTGCCGGCGGTCGACACCGCCAGCTCCAGGGTGGCGCCGGCCGGCGCGGTCACCGTGATCCGGACCGCCTGCTCGAGCTCGCCGGCGCGCTCGGCGCCGCGGCGCAGCAGCGGCAGGGCGCGGCCGGTCACCGTGATGCCGCGGGCTTCGAACAGCACATCGTGCAGTGCGGTCATCAGGGTGTGCCGCATACCGTCATAGGTCGGCGAGCCGAGGCTCGCGCGCAACAGCCGGGTGGTCATGACGAGGTTCTCCTTTGCCGCTCGGCCTTGCGTGTCGCGGGCCTTGCTCGGGTGACGATGACGGTGGCGCCGGTGCCGCGGCGCTACAGCTGGGCCAGGGTCAGCCCCCTCGCGAACAGCTTCTGGGTGGCGATGAACAGGGCGATGGTCGGCAGCGAGACGAACAGGCCGCCGGTCAGGATGACCGGGACGGTGTTGCCGGCGTAGGCGTTCGACAGCGTCGCGACCGACGTCATCAGCGGCCTGACGTCCGTGCTCTGCGACAGCACCAGGCCGAACAGGAAGTCGTTCCAGACGAAGGTGAACTCCAGGACGAAGATCGCGGCCAGCGCCGTGCGGCACATCGGCAGGTAGATCCGCCAGAAGATGGTGAACGGGTTGGCGCCGTCGACGAGACCGGACTCGAAGACCGAGCGGGACGCGCCCATGAAGAAGTTGCGCATGACGAAGGCGGCCAGCGGCACGTCCACCGCCACGTACACCAGGATCAGCCCGATTCTGGTGTCGTACAGCTGGGTGTCCGCGTAGCCGGTGAACAGCGGCTCCAGGAGCATCTGTCCCGGGAAGGTGGTGCAGCCGTAGATGACGATGAACCACAGGAAGCCGTGGCGCAGCCGCAGCACCGTGATGGCGTAGCCGGCCAGCGCGCCCACGATCGCGGCCAGCGCCGGGGCCACCACGCTGTACAGCAGGGTGGACGTGATCCCGGAGCCGAGGTCCGCGGCGTCCCAGGCCTTGGCCAGGTTGCCGAACAGGGCGAAGTCGCCGGACGGCTTCCACAGCCCGGTGCCGGTGTACTCGGTCGACTTCCGGAACGCGTTCACCAGGACCAGGTAGGTCGGCGCGAGCCAGACCAGGCCCAGCACGATCACCAGCAGGTAGCGGCCGTAAAGGCCCCATCGGGCGCCGCCGCTCATCGTCCGCCTCCGGTCACGTCGAACTCCCGCTTGGGAGCGGCCTGGCGGCCGAGGTAGAGCGCGGAGACCAGCAGCCCGACGACGGTCAGCAGCACCGCCACCGCCGCGCCGTAGCCGTAGTCGTTGCCGACGAAGGCGTCGCGGTACATGGTCACCGACAGCGTCTCGGAGGACCGGCCCGGGCCGCCCTGCGTCATGATCCACACCAGGTCGAAGGTCTTGAGCCCGGCGACCAGGGCGAGTCCGACCACCACCGCGGTCAGCGGCCGCAGCAGCGGCCAGATCACCTGGCGGAACAAGGTCCAGCCGGTGGCGCCGTCGACCCGGGCCGCCTCCAGCGTCTCACGCGGGATCGACTGCAGACCGATGACGAACAGCAGGATGTTGACACCGATGCTCTGCCAGGTCTGGGCGAGCACCATCACGATCGTGTTCAGCGGCGCGTTCTGCAGCAGTGAGACGTGTCCGCCGGGCAGGTGCAGTGCCGACAGCAGCGAGTTGATGGCGCCGTGGTCCCCGAGGATGAAGCCCCACACCACGGCGGTCGCGGTGCCGGATATCGCATAGGGGAGCAGGAACGGCAGCCGCAGCCAGGTGCCGCCCTTGAGCTGGTAGGTCAGGACGGCTATCAGCAGTCCCAGGCCGACCGGCAGCACCAGCGTGCCGACCACCCAGTAGGCGGTGTTGCGCAGCGTCGTGGTGAGCACCGGGTCGTCCCACAGCGCGTGGTAGTTGGCCAGGCCGGCCCACTTCGGCGAGCCCGTGCCGTCGTAATGCGTGAAGCTGAGATACAGGGACCACAGGAACGGCAGGTACAGCAGCCCGGCGACCAGCAGCACCGATGGCGCGACCATGCCGTGCGACCACCATTGGTGCCGGAGCCGGGTGCGGCCCCGGACGCGCGGTCCGGCCGCGGCCACGTCCGCGTCGTGGGTCAAGACTTCCTGGGACACCCGTCCTCGCTCCCTTCGATCTCCTCCGGCGTCGCGGCGCCCGTCCCCCGAGCGGGCGCCGCGACGGCCCTGGCGTTCTCCCGGCCCCGGCTCGCGCCGGCGGCCTTCGTGCTCAGCCCGCGTTGGCCTGCTGCAACGTCGCGAGCTGCTGCTGATAGCCGTCGGGTTTGGCCATGAAGGCCCCGAAGGCGTCCAGCGCGGCGGTGAGCACGTTCGGCTTCACCGCGTCGAAGTAGCGGTTGACCAGCTGGTATCCGTCGCCTCCGACCGACTTGGCCAGCTCGCTCAGGCCCGGATCGGGGATGACGACCTTGGTGTTGGCCGAGACGTCGCCGCGCGAGTTCGCCCACTGCGTCTGCGCCTCGCTGCCCAGCCACCAGGTGAGGAACTTGGTGGCGGTCTCAGGGCTCTTGGTGCCGTTCGGCATGCAGATGGCGCCGGACTCCACGGGCACCGGGATCTTGGTCAGCGCCGGGTTCACCGCCGGGATCACGAACATCCCGTAGTCCTGGCCGGGCTTCATCCCGGCCTGGGTCATGCTGGTGTTGAACCAGGTGCCGTCCGGGACCATCGCGACCTTGCCGGTCTTGAGCAGCGTCGCCGGGTCGGTCTTGTCGCCGGGATCGGACATGTAGCCCTTCCCGATCATGTCGCGCCACTGTTCCATGGCCTTGACCACGACCGGGTCCGTGTAGGAGGCGGTGCCCTGGGTGAGCTTCGTGTACAGGTCCGGATCGCTGCCGGCGACCAGGATCTGGAACCAGACGAACGAGAACAAGACGTTGGTCTGGTAGAAGGGCATGATGTTCTGCTGCTTCAGCTTGTCGGCGTCGGCGAGCAGATCGGTCCAGGTGGTGGGCGGCGCGGTGATGCCGGCCTTGGCGAACTGCGCCTTGTTGTAGAACATCACCCAGTAGGAGACGTTCTCCGGGACGCAGTACTGCTTCCCGTTCACCGTGTAGTACTGCTGAAGGCCCTGGGGCAGGTCGCCGTTCTTGATCGCGGTCTGCCACAGTGCGCTGGAGTCGGCCACCTGTCCGGTGCTCACCAGGTCTTCCAGCTGCGGCCCGGTGAACCAGGTGAACAGGTCGGGCCGGACGTTCGTCTTCAGCGCCGACTTCACAGCGGCCTGGTATGTGGGCTCGTCGGAGTAGCCGGTGGGCGTCAGGCCGACGCCGATCTGCTTCTGCGACGTGCCGCTCATCTGGTTGTAGAACGAGGTCCAACCGACCTTGTCGTTGTACAGGCGCACGTTCTTGCTCTTGCCGCCGCTGGAACCGCATGCCGACACCAGCAGCGTCGCGACCGCGAGTACTGACGCGAGCATTCGGCCGCGTTTTCTCGGAGACCTTCCCATCGCTGCCCCTCTTCATGACGGAGTGATCGCCCTAGCGGGGGATCGCTCATGGAAGCCTTGTGAAGGATTTGACACAGCTCCGTTTCCGGGGGCTGCATTTTTCGTTAGGTTATCGATAACATAACTCGCGGCCGCCTGACAAGGGTCGGGGACGGTCACCCCTGATCGGAGGTATCGAAAGGATGCGAACGGCAAAACGGTATAAATCGGTACGAATCAGCAGTCTTCGTCGCTCGGTCGCCGTGCTCACCGCCGCGGCGACGACCCTGGTGATCACAGCTCCCAGCCACGCCGCGACGGCCGCCGCCACCCAGGTGTGCGCGGGCGTCAACACGCCGGTCATCGTCGGCACTCCGCACCCGGACACGGCGCTGAACGCCGCGTTCGCCGACTACCAGAACGACCGCACGGATCCGAGCCACTGGACCGGTGCGGACGCCGTCTACTCGGCGCCGATGCCCGACGGCAGCGACGTGTTCCTGTTCGCGGACACCTTCCTCGGCACCGTGAACCCGGACGGCAGCCGGTCGCCGACGGTGTCCGACGGCGGCACCACGCCGTTCATCAACAACAGCTTCGTGAAGTGGAACGCGCGCGGCTTCAGCACCATCACCGGCGGCACCGCCGCCGACCCCGAGGCGCAGCTGCCGCCGCCGGACTCCACGCACTGGTACTGGACCCGGGACGGGATGGTGCTCAACGGCACGCTGAACGTCCTCTACGCCGAGTACAAGCGCACCGGCACCGGCGCCTGGGACTTCGCCTGGGACCGCAACGTCGTGGCCCGCTTCGCGCCGGGGCACCTGGAGCAGCCGATCGACGTGACGCAGGTGCCTTCGGCGGCGAACATCCAGTGGGGCGCATGGCTGACGCGGGCCGGGGACTACACCTACGTCTACGGCTCGGAAGACCTCGGCGCGCACAAGTACATGCACGTCGCCCGGGTGAACGGCACCGATCTGCGGAAGCCCTGGCAGTTCCTGGCCGCGGACGGCAGCTGGTCACCGACCGAGTCGGCTTCGGCCCGGGTCAACGGCGACGGTGGCACGAGCGTGGACGTCTCGAACGAGTTCAGCGTCGTCAAGCACGGCAAGGTCTACGTGCTGGAGTCGAGCTTGTCGCTGGATCCCAACATCTACCTGTCCTACTCGTGTTCGCCGACCGGTCCGTTCGTGGGCCGGACGGCGGTCTTCTCGACGCCGGAGTTCGGGGCCACCGGGACGTACGGCAACCCGAACGTCTTCACCTACAACTCGCACGAGCACCCGGAGCTGGGAAGCGACGGGACCCTCGTGGTCTCCTACAGCGTCAACAGCTTCGCGAACACCGATCTGTATAAGGATGCGTCGATCTATCGTCCCCGGTTCGCGGACATCACTCTCGGGTGACGCGATAGCCAGACGCCTGGCGAACAGAAGACCCGGGGGCGGCGCTGCCGATGCCGCCCCCGGGTCTCAGCGCGCGAACAGCTTGGCCAGGAAGGTGATCTGCTCCCGGCTCTGCGCCGCCATCCCGCCTTCGTGGCCGTTGAACGTCCACTCCCGGATCTCCTTCGGACCGGCGTAGGCGTTGTATGCGGCGAACACGGTCGAGGGCGGACACACCGGGTCCATCAGGGCCACCGAGAACAGCGCGGGGGCCTCGGCACGCTTCGCGAAGGTGACGCCGTCGAAGTAGTCCAGCGTCGCGAACACCTGCTCCACGCGGGTCCGGTGCGACCCCAGGAACGTGGCTATCTCCTGGTAGGGCTCTGCGTCCGTGATGGTCGCCGCCCGCCGGAAATGGCACAGGAACGGCACGTCGGCCATGACCGCGGCCAACCCCGGGACCAACCCTGCGACCGCCAGCGCGATCCCGCCGCCCTGACTGGTGCCGGCCACGACGATCCGGGCCGGATCGACGGCCTCGTGCTCCTTGGCGGCCTGCACCGCCCGCACCGCGTCGCTGAACACCCGGCGGTAGTAATAGTCCTCGGGGTCCAGTACGCCCCTGGTCACGAACCCGGGGACCTGCGAAGCACCCTCGGCTCCCCGATCCGGTGTGTCGCCGGGGAACCAGACGCCGCCCTGTCCGCGGGTGTCCATGACGAGATGCGCGTATCCCGCGGCACTCCACAGCAGCCAGTCGTGCGGAAGGCTCCGGCCGCGTCCGTACCCGAGGTACTCCACGACGCACGGCATCGGCCGCGTGGCCCCGCGCGGAACGAGCAGCCACGCGCGTACCCGCTGCCCGTCGAACCCGGAGAATTCGACGTCGAAGACCTCGGCGGTCGCCAGCCCCGCGTCGTGGGGCAGGAACCGTGTGTCCAGCGGATACGCGTCATTCGCGCGCAGGGTGCGGGCCCAGAACTCGCCGAAGTCTTCGGGCTCGGCCGTGTCGGAACGGTAGGTGCGAAGTTGGTCGACAGGCAGGTCCGTGTACACCGTTCACCTCCAGGCGGCCCAGTAAAGGTCTGGCAACGTCTGCCGGTCAAGCGGCTCGACTTCACGGCGCGTGCGGCCGTCCGAGATATCTTCATCTCAGCTAATAGCGGCTCGCATATCACCCTCTCGTATCAGCTATCGTTGATGACACTAGTTCGGGGGTGCGTCATGAGGGGGCTCCAGTCATGCGCTTCGGGATCAAAGGCTTCTCAGCAGCCGTCGTCGCCACAGGTGTCTTGACCACCACGGCGTGCAGCTCTTCGGGGACGGTGGCCGGGCCGTCGGCGGACACGAGCCTTACGGGCACCTTGTCGCCGACCAAGCGCACCACGAGCGCGTCCCCGCCGCCGACGACGCGGACCACGCGTACCGTGCCGACCACGTCCGCCACCTCATCCAGCAGCGCTTCCGGATCCGGTGTCCCGTTGACGACGGACCAGATCGTCAAAGTCCTGCTGACCGACAAGGACGACCCCGGCTACACCTACGATCCCGCGCGCGACGACAAGACGGTGGCGCACACCCCGGAGGTCCTGACCGCCGGAGGCCGCGCCTGCCAGACCTTCGTCGACGCGGAGGAAGCCCTGTCCACGAAGTACGGCACGACCGCCGAGGTCGACCGCGCCCTCACCAACACCGCCGAGGCCCACGGGATCCACTCCTCGGTGGCCGTCCTGCCGACCGCGGACAAGGGCCTGGCCCTCATCTCCGACCTGACCGCCGGCCTCAACGGTTGCAAGTCCCTGACCATGTCCCGGTCCGACGGCCCGGTCACCATGGTCCCGACCGCGCTCCAGACCCTGATGCGCGACGGCGAGGCCGGCTTCGTCGACTACGTGACCATCCACGGCAACACCGTCCTGATGGTGTTCGAACTCGTCCACGTCGGCACAGCCGTCTCAGAGGTCGTCCTCGTCGGCCCGGTGACGGACGACAAGACGAGCCTGGAGCAGATGGGCACGACCCTCGCCCGCCTGTCCGATGTCCAGGTCGAGCGGCTGAAGGCGGCGCAGGGCATCAACTGGTAGCGACGCGGTGGGCCCGGCGTCCGTCGGGTCAATCGGGTGATCGTCTCGGTTCGGATCTTCAGGGCCGGGCATTCTGCCATCATTGTCGTCACCTCGGAACCGATCGAAAGGTCAGCGGAAGGGAAGGGTTGGAGCAGATGCCGCGAGTCCCGGCGCGGGTGGCGTCGCTGGCGCGGTATCGCGACGACCCGGTGGTCGTGTGGACGGTCCGCGCCACCGCCGCGGCGGTGCTGGCCTACGCCGTCGCGGTGGCGCTCAGCTCCCAGCCGGCCCCGCTGACCGCACCGCTGACGGCGCTGCTCGTCGTGCAGGTGACGCTGTACTCGACGCTCACCACCGGGATCCGGCGGGTGATCTCGGTGGTGGCCGGGGTGCTGATCGCCGTGGGCTTCAGCGCCGTGGTCGGGCTGTCGTGGTGGAGCCTGGGCCTGATCATCCTGGCCTCGCTCACCGTCGGCCAGTTCATCCAGGTCGGCGAGTTCGTCATCGAGGTCGCGATCAGCGCGATGCTGGTCCTGGGCGTGACCCAGCTGGCGTCCCAGGCGTGGGAGCGGGTGCTGGAGACGCTGATCGGCGCGGGCGTCGGGCTGCTGTTCAACGTCGTGCTCGCCCCGCCGGTCTGGGTGGACCCGGCCGCCGAGTCGATCGTCGGGCTGGCGCGCCGGACCCGGGGCCTGCTGCTGAGCATCGGCGAGGAGCTGGACCGGCCGGTGCCGGTCGCCAAGGCCGTGGACCGGCTGCACGAGGCGCGCCGGCTCGACCAGGCCGTGGCCGACGTGGACATCGCGCTGCGCCAGGCCGAGGACAGCCTGCGCCTCAACCCCAGGATCAGCGAGGGCCTGCTCGCCCGCCTGGTCCTGCGGACCGGGCTGGACACCCTGGAGATCTGCGTGGTCGTGGTGCGGGTCCTGGCCCGCTCCCTGACCGACCTGGCCAAACGGCGCCAGGAGGGCGAGCCGCTGTTCCCCGCCGAGACGGCGCAGGCGCTCCAGGAACTCCTGGCCGACGTCGGCGCGGCGATGGTCAGCTACGCCGTGCTGGTGACGACCCCGGTCAGCGGCAACGCCGAGCAGGCCGAGAACCGGCTGGCGGCCGAGCTGTCGGCGGCGTGGGACCGCCGGGAGCCGGTGGCGCAGCTGCTGCTGGAAAGCGTCCAGCGGCATCCTTACGCCTGGCAGCTCTACGGCTCGCTGCTGGCCGAGATCGACCGGATGCTGGACGAGATGGATTTGGAGCACCGGTCCCAGCGGCTGCTGGAGGAACTGGACCGCGCCGCGGCGGCCCGCCACGAGCGGGCGGCGCGGTTCGCCGGGCTCAAGCGGCTCGCGCGGGCGCGACGGCTGCCGTTCCGCACGCGCTGAACGGGAGTGTCCCGGCGAGGGCGAGCGGTAGCTGCTCGGCTCGGCTCGGCTCGGCTCGGCTCGGCTCGGCTCGGCTCGGCTCGGCTCGGCTCGGCTCGGCTCGGCTCGGCTCGGCTCGGCTGATCGTCGGGGAACGTTCGACCGGTCGATTAAGTTCCGGCAGCCGGGCAAACGGGTGACACCTATCGAACCGAACGGCCGAACCCCGAGAAGCCCGCACTCCGCGATCATGGAAGCTCAGGATGCACAGCACGCGGCGACTGCCGAGAATCGGCTCCAGAGTCCGGAACCTGCGGCAGGGCCGACCTCGGCCCGAGCCCGGGCCCGCAGCGACTCGCCGGTTCACGGAACGCGCCGGGGACTAGTACCAAGGCGAGAGGCGTTTTGCTGGTGGAAGCGACGACGGGGCGTGGAGCCGATTTCCTGGTGGTCGCCAATCGGCTGCCGGTCGATCTGGAGAAGCTCGAGGACGGGACCGAGCGGTGGCGTCCGAGCCCCGGCGGTCTGGTCAGCGCGCTCGAGCCGTTCCTGCGCGGCCGCAACGGCGCCTGGGTCGGCTGGTCCGGACGGCCCGACCTGGACCTGGAATCGTTCGACGACAACGGCCTGCTGATGCATCCGGTCCGGCTGTCCTCCGAGGAGGTCCGCGACTACTACGAGGGGTTCTCCAACGCCACGCTGTGGCCGCTGTACCACGATGTCATCGTCACGCCGGTCTTCGAGCGGTCCTGGTGGGACAGCTACGTCCAGGTGAACCAGCGCTTCGCCGACGCCGCCGCGGCGACGGCCGCCCCGGGCGCGACCGTGTGGGTGCAGGACTACCAACTCCAACTCGTCCCGGGCATGCTCCGTGAGCAGCGTCCCGACCTGCGCATCGGCTTCTTCCTGCACATCCCGTTTCCGCCGGTCGAGCTGTTCATGCAGCTGCCCTGGCGCACCGAGGTCGTGCGCGGGCTGCTGGGGGCCGACGTCGTCGGGTTCCAGATGCCGCTGGGCGCCCAGAACTTCCTGTGGCTGGCCCGGCGGCTGCTCGGCCTGGAATCGTCGAAGGCCGCGGTCAAGGTCCGCAGCCGCCCCGGGTCGGTGCCGATGGACGGCCGCCACGTCCGGGTCGGGGCCTTCCCCATCTCCATCAACGCCGCGGCGTTCGACGAACTGGCCCGGCAGCCGCAGACCGCCGAACACGCCCGGCTGCTGCGCGCGGAGATGGGCGATCCCCACCGCCTGCTGCTGGGCGTGGACCGGCTGGACTACACCAAGGGCATCGACGTGCGGCTCCGCGCCCTGCGCGAGCTGCTGATCTCCAAGCGGGTGGATCCGGCGGACCTGGCGATGGTCCAGCTCGCCATCCCGAGCCGCGAGCGCGTCGAGGAGTACCAGGTGATGCGGCGCAGCATCGAGGAGCAGGTCGGGCGGCTCAACGGCGAGTTCGGCCGGGTCGGCCGCCCGATCGTGCACTACCTGCACCAGTCGATGGACCGGGACGAGCTCGTCGCGCTGTACTGCGCGGCCGACGTCATGGTGGTCACGCCGCTGCGGGACGGGATGAACCTGGTGTGCAAGGAATACGTCGCAACCCGGCACGGGCTCGACGGCGCGCTGGTACTGTCGGAATTCGCCGGGGCGGCGTCCGAGCTGACCAGTGCGCTGCTGGTCAACCCGTACGACCTGGACGGCGTCACGCATGCTCTGGAGCGGGCGCTGACCATGGATCCGAGGGAGGAGCGAGGCCGGATGCGGGCCCTGCACCGACAGGTGATGACTCACGATGTGGACCGGTGGGCACGGTCGTTCCTGGACTTCCTGGATCCCCCCGAGCCTGCCACGGTGACCGGACCGGAGCCGGAGCCGGCGATCGGGGCGGAGGCGGGGAGCCGGTGACCGCCGCACCGCTGCCGGAGCCGCTGCGGCAGGCCGTCGACCGCGTCGCCCGCACGCCGCGGCTGCTCGTGGTCTGCGACTACGACGGGACCCTCGCGCCCATCGTCGAGGACCCGGCGCACGCGGTGCCGCGTCCGGAGTCGATGGCGGCGCTGCGCGCACTGGCCGACCTGCCCGAGACCACCGCCGGCGTGATCTCCGGCCGGGCCCTGCGCGACCTGGCCGCGCTGTCGGGGCTGCCGGCCGAGGTGCACCTGATCGGCAGCCACGGTGCGGAGCTCGACGCCGGGTTCGCCCAGGCGCTGGACGACGCGGCGCGCTCGCTGCGCGGCCGGCTGCAAGCCGACCTGGAGGCCCTCATCGGCCAGACCCCCGGCGTGTTCCTGGAGCTGAAGCCGGCGAGCATCGCGGTGCACGTACGGCGGGCCGAGGCCGCCGTCGGCAAGTCCGTGCTCGAAGCGGTCCGCTCCGGCCCGGCGCGCTGGGACGGGGTGCACGTCACCGAGGGCAAGGAAGTGATCGAGCTGGCGGTCGTCGAGACCGACAAGGGCGCCGCGCTGGAACTGCTGCGCCGCCGGGTCGACGCCACCGCGGCGGTGTTCGTCGGCGACGACGTCACCGACGAGAAGGCGTTCGCCCGAATGGCCGGTCCGGACGTGGGCGTGAAGGTCGGCAGCGGCACGACGCTGGCCGAGTTCTCCGTGCCGGACACCGGGGACGCCGCGGTGATGCTGGCCGATCTGCTGACCGAGCGGCGGAACTGGCTAGCGGGGGAGCTCGGCTGAACGGACTGCTGAGCGGGCGATCGGCGTTGCCGGGCGCCCGCTGACCGTGCGGTACCGGCCGCGCCGAGCGCTTCCTCAGCCGTCGGTGCCGGTGCCGGTATTGGGGTTGGTTTTGGGGTTGGTCTTGGTGTCGGCGTCGGCGGCGAGCGCCCGCAGGATCGGACCGTACTCGGGATCGGCCAGCGCGTGCGCGAACTGCGCCACCAGGTAGTCCGCCGGATTGCCGGTGTCGTACCAGCGCCCTGCGATGACCTGCCCGTACACGGCGCGCGTCTCGGCGTAGGCGTTGATCGCGTCGGTCAGGTACACCTCGCCGGTGCGCCGCCGCATCCACCGGACGGTGGCCTCGTGCAGCTCCTCCACGATCCCGGGGGTGACCACGTAGCCGCCGATCGCGGCGAAGTCGCTGGGCGCGTCCGCCGGCTTGGGCTTCTCCAGCAGACCCGAGACCCGCAGCAAGCCGTCGCCCAGGTCCTCGTGCACGATCGGCACCCCGTAGCGCTCGGACTGCGAGCGGTCCATCGGCATCAGCGCCAGCACCGGACAGGCGGTCGCCTCGTAGGCGGCGATGAGCTGCTGGGCGCGCGGGACCTCGGCCACGAACACGTCGTCGGGCCACAGCACCAGCATCGGCTCGTCGCCGCCCAGACCGCGCGCGGCGTTCAGCACCGGGGTGCCGTTGCCGTAGGGGCCGTGCTGGTCCTGATACGTGATGTGGCCGGCGCGCGCCAGCTCGGCGACGTCCTCGACGGCCTGCGCGTAGTCGTCCTTCCCCGCGGCCTTGAGCTGCTCCACGAGCGCCGGATTCGGCCGGAAGTGGTCCTGGATCAGCGACTTGCCGCCGGACACCACGATGGTGATGTCCGTGATGCCGGAGGCCACCAGCTCGCGCACCGTGTGCTCGATCACCGGCCGGTCCCCGACCGGCAGCATCTCCTTGGGGATCGCCTTGGTCAAAGGCAGCATCCGGGAACCGATGCCGGCCGCCGGGATCACCGCCCTGCGGATCGTCACAGCCATGGCGAGGTCCTCCGGATCAGCTCGGAACCGCCGGGCGACCCCGGCAGGACATGAGGGACGCTACCAATGCTCTGCCGGTCGGTGCGCGGCGACACGCGTCGCCGGTCCGGCCGCGGCGGATGCATACCCCGGCTATGGTGGGCCGTAAGGTCATGTGTCGATGGGCTGAGAGGAATCAGTGACCACACTGACGAGCGTCGTCATCGAGGTCCTCGGCCATCCGCGAATGCTCGGCGAAGTCCGTGCCCTCGCCGCTCGGATGATCGCGATCGACGAGGAGATCAACCACATTCTCGCGCGTACCAAGGGGACGCTGGCCCGGCCGATCTGGGCCGGGTGCGCTGCCGAGTCCGACCGGGGCATCGACCTGTTCGTCGCCGAGTGGGAGCGGTTCAAGGCCTGCGCGGCCGAGGACGGCTGGCTGAACCGGCGTACCAACCCCGGTGAGGTCGCAGTCCTCAAGGAGGCGGTCGCCGCTTGTGACAGGGCGCTGGAGAGACTGCGACAGGAGTTCGCCCGGATGGGAAAGACGAGCTGGGTCTACGGTGACGACGAGCCCTGATTCGGCTCGATCTTCTCCAGGAGGGCCGCGATCTCGGCGCTCGGCCGGGCGGTGTGCAGGCTGAGCAGATCCGCGAGCAGGTCGTTCAACGGCGGCCAGGGGATGTTCCCGTGGTCGTTGTAGAGGCTGACCAGTCCGTGCAGCGCGGTCCACAACAGCAGTCCGGCTTGCCACTGCTCTGCGTCGGTGGTCCGGTTCCGGCCCGGGTCTGTGACGTCCCCGAGCGCGGTCACGACCGAGCCGAGCAGTTCCGCCCCGGCGCCGTGGGCTGAGCCGGGGACGAGGTCGGCCGGCATCCGGCCGCCGAACAGGGTCCGGTAGGAACCGGGCTGCTCGACTCCCCAGCGCACATACGCCGCGCACTGTCCGACGAGCGTGGCGAGCGGGGTGGCGGCCGATTCCGCGGCCCGGTTCATGAGCCGGGCCACCTCGTCGTACCGCAGGCGCAGCACGTGCTCGATCAGGGCGCCGAGGTCGGGGAAGTGGCTGTAGATGCTGGCCGGGGCCACGCCGACCTCCCGGGCGACCTGGCGCAGGGTGAGCGTCTCCGGCTGCTCCAGGGTCGCGAGCAGATGCGCCGCGGCTTCGACCAGCTGGGCCTTCAGCAGCCGCCCCTGTCCGCGCGGGTTGCGGCGGCGGGCCGGGGCCTGCTCCGCGGACGCCATGGGTACCCCTTCCGGCCTGCTCGAATCGTTTGTCAGCAGCCACCCAGCCTACCGGTCTCCAAGCCGCCGACGAGGCCGGCGCCCGGTTTGACACCCGCTAACCAACACTTGTTTACTTACATAGCCAACACTTGTTCAGTTAACGGAGGTTGATCATGCGGATCGCGATACTCGGCGCGTCCGGGAAGGTCGGCGGCCTACTCGTCGACCAGGCGGGGGAGCGGGGCCACCACGTCGTGGCGCTCGTGCGCGACCCGGAGCGGTTCTCTCGTCGGCCGGGCTCCGGACCGGTCGAGATCCGGCGGGCGGACGTCACTTCTCTTCAGGACTTCCCCGCCCTCGGCGACGTCGACGTGGTCGTTTCGGCGATCGGCATCAGCAAGGGCGACGGGCCCGGCGCGCTGGTCGCCGCCGCCAAGGTGCTGGCCGCCTCCGGCGTCCGCACCGTGTGGCTGGGCGCGCTGGGCTCGGGCGACTCCGCCGGCGCGGGCGGCCGGCTCTACCAGGTGATCATGCGCATGGTCGTCGGAAAGGAACTCGCTGAGAAGGCCGAAGCCGACCGCATCGCCCTGCGCGCCGGGGCCACGGTGGTCCACGCCCCGGACCTCGGCAACGGACCGGTCAGTCCCGGACACCGCCTGGTGCCGCTCGCCGAGTATCGACGTCCTCTGCTGCCGCCGCGGATCTCCCGCGCCACAGCGGCTGCTTCGTTGCTGGACGAGGCGGAGACCGGCGGCCACCCCGGCGCGATCGTCGTCCCGCTCGGCTGACCGCACTGGCACCCGGCCGCGAGACCGTCAACAAACCGTCAAGCGCAGCGTGGGCCGGGCCTCAAAGACGCCGCCCAGGATCGGTGGAGTCGTCTCCACAATCTGATGAGGGAACTGTCATGGCAACGCTCCTGTACCGCCTCGGCGCCTTCGGCGCCCGACGACGGCGCACGATGATGCTCGGCTGGCTGATCGTCCTGGTGGCCGTCGCCGCCCTGGGAATCGCTTTCGGCGGCTCGCTGCAGAACACCAAGTCCATCCCCGGCTCCCCGGCCCAGACCGCGCTGACGCGGATGGAACAGCACTGGCCCGGTCCGGACAGCCAGTCCGCGCAAGTCGTCTTCCAAGCGCCGCCCGGCCACCGGCTGGACGAGCCCGGCCTGCAAGGGCCGATGCACGCCAGCCTGGCCGCGGCCGGCCGGGTCCCCGGCGTCGCAGCGGTCGGCGACCCGGCCGCGGACGCCATGATCTCGCCCGACGGCCGGACCGCGGTGGCCGACGTGGACTTCACCACCGCCAAGGACGAAGACGTGCCGACCGCGACGCTGGACGCCGTGAAAGCCACCGGCGACACCGCACGCGGCGCGGGGCTGACCGTCGTCTACGGCGGCGACGCGTACGTACCCGCCAACGCCCCGATGGGCCCGACGGAGCTGATCGGCATCCTCGTCGCGCTCGCCATCCTGGTCATCACCTTCGGATCGATGCTGGCAGCCGGGATGCCGCTGCTCACCGCGGTCCTCGGCGTGGTCGGCAGCATGATGACGATCCTGACGGTGGCCTCGGCGGTCGGCGTCTCCGAGAACGCCCCCACCCTGGCGATCATGCTCGGCCTCGCTGTCGGCATCGACTACGCGCTGCTCATCGTCTCCCGGCACCGCGCCCAACTCGCCGGGGGCATGCCCGTGCCGGAATCGGTGGCGAGGGCCACGGCGACCGCGGGGAGTTCCGTGGTCTTCGCCGGGGCGACCGTGCTCATCGCGCTGGCCGGGTTGTCCGTCGCCGGCGTGCCGATGCTCACCTCCATGGGCCTGGCCTCGGCCGGCGCCGTCGCGATGGCCGTGATCATGGCCCTGACGCTGCTGCCGGCCCTGCTGGCCGGCCTCGGGCGCAGGCTCGTCCCCAAGCCCGGCTCCAAGGCGGCCGGCATCACCCGTCAGGACAAGACCACCGTCGGGACCAAGTGGGTGCGCGGCGTCCTGCGCCATCCGGTCCGCAACCTCGTCCTCGTGACCGCCGGCCTGCTCGTCATCGCGGCCCCGGCCCTGCGGTTGCAGACGTCCCTGACCGACGACGGCTCGAACCCGACCTCGACCTCCACCCGGCAGGCGTACGACCTCATCGGCCGATCCTTCGGGCCCGGCGCCAACGGCCCGCTGGTCGTCCTCATCGAGAACACCGACGCGACGGCCACGGCCACCACCGCCGCCGCGGTCGAGAAAGTCCTGCACGGCGTGCCCGGCGTCGCGGACGTCAGCGACGTCGACACCGCCCGGGACCGAACCGCCGCCCGGATCCGGATCATCCCCGCCACCGGCCCGCGCAGCCGGGAGACCAGCGACCTCGTCTCCCGCCTGAACACCGCCGTCGCCCCCGTGGCCCGGCAGGACGGCGGCCGGGTCGCCGTCACCGGCCAGACCGCGGTCAGCATCGACGTCGCCACCAAACTCAGCGGCGCGCTGATCCCGTTCGCGGTGGTCGTGGTGGGCCTGTCGCTGCTGCTGTTGACCATCGCCTTCCGATCGATCGCCATCCCGGTCAAGGCCACCGCCGGATTCCTGCTCTCGGTCGGCGCGGCCTTCGGCGCGACCGTCGCGGTCTTCCAGTGGGGCTGGCTCGCGGGCCTGCTCGGCGTGCCCAGCCTCGGCCCGGTGGCCAGCTTCGCGCCCATCATCGTCATGGCCGTGCTGTTCGGACTGGCCATGGACTATGAAGTGTTCCTGGTCTCGGCGATGCGCGAGGACTACGGCCACCGCCGGGACGCCCGGGGCGCGATCCTCACCGGAGCCCGCAACGCCTCCCGCGTGGTGACCGCCGCGGCTCTGATCATGATCGCGGTCTTCCTCACCTTCCTGCTCGGCAAGGACCCCGACGTCATGCCGATCGCCTTCGGGCTCGCCTTCGGCGTCCTCGTCGACGCCTTCGCGGTGCGGATGACCCTGGTGCCCGCGGTGCTGGCGCTGCTCGGCGACCGCGCCTGGTGGCTCCCGCGCCGCCTGGACCGCTGGGTGCCGCACCTGGACGTCGAAGGGGAAAGCCTCCCGTCGGGACCCGGCGCGAGCCGCCCCGCAGCCGGTCCCGCAGAACACCTCGCCCTCCGCGAGGAGCTGGAAACCGGATCCGCGGTCCGATGAACGACTCCGGCGAAACCGACCGCGTCCTGGTCATCGACGACGACCCCGGTATCAGGAAGCTGCTGATCTCGGCGCTCGGCTTCGCCGGATTCGCGGTGACGGCGGCGGGCGACCTGACCGACGCCCTGGCTCAGGTCGCCCGCCACCGGCCCGACGTCATCGTCCTGGACGTGATGCTCCCGGGCGCCGACGGCTTCGAGGTCCTGCACCTGCTGCGGGACCGGGGCATCGCAGTGCCCGTACTCTTCCTCACCGCCCGCGACGCGGTGGAGGACCGGGTCCGCGGACTGCGTCTGGGCGGGGACGACTACGTCACCAAGCCGTTCAGCGTCGTCGAGGTGGGCGCGCGCCTGCAAGCGCTGTTGCGCCGGGCCCGCAGCGGACTGCCCGCCGAGCCGGAGTCGACGCTGCGCTGCGCCGACCTGGAGCTCGACGACCTGCGCCACGAGGTGCGGCGGGCCGGGGAACTCATCGATCTGTCGCCCACGGAGTACCGGCTGCTCCACCACCTGATCGTCCACGAAGGCCAGGTGCTGTCGCGGTCCCAGATCCTGGAGGCGGTCTGGCAGTACGACTTCGGCGGCGACTCGGTCGTCGTCGAGCGCTTCGTCTCCAACCTCCGCCGCAAGATCGACCACGGCCGCGCGCCGCTGCTGCACACCGTTCGCGGCGTCGGATACACCTTGCGGCAGCAGGCGTCCCGATGAATCCGGCGGATCCGCACGGACGCCTGCGCCCTTCCCGGGCCGGCCTCCGGCTGCGGATCCTCGCCGGACTCGCCGTCCTGCTGGTGACCGGGCTGTCGGGGTCGGTACCGCTGTCACGGCCGGACTCTCCACTCGCGGCGCTGCGACTCGGACGAAGACGCCTGAGCGATGTCCCGCCCGGCCCCAGCTCGCCGGTCCCCGGCGAGCCCGGCCCCGGCTCACCGGTTCGCGGCGAAGTCCCGCAGACCGTCGGCGAAGTCGACCGCCGGCTGCCAGCCGAGCTCGGCGCGCAGCCGCCGGTTCGACGCGGTCACGTGCCGGACGTCGCCGAGCCGGTAAGCGCCCGTGATCACCGGCGGCGGGCCGTCGAGGGCCGCGGACAGGCCGGTCGCCAGGTCGCCGACCGTGCGCGGCGTCCCGCTGCCGACGTTGAACGCCCGCATGCTCCCCTCGGCCGTCTCAGCCCGTCCGGTCCAGTCCAGCGCCGCCAGGTTCGCCGCCGCCACGTCGCGGACGTGCACGAAGTCGCGGCGCTGCCGTCCGTCCTCGGTCACCCGCGGCGCGCTGCCCGCCGCCAGCGCCGAGCGGAAGATGGCCGCCACTCCCGCGTACGGCGTGTCGCGCGGCATCCCCGGTCCGTAGACGTTGTGGTAGCGCAGCGCCGCGACCCGGCCGCCGGACGCCCGGGCCCACGCCGAGGCCAGGTACTCCTGAGCCGCCTTCGTCGCCGCGTAGACGTTGCGGGGGTCGAAGGGGGCCGACTCGTCGACGAATCCCGGTGTCAGCGGCGTGCCGCAGTCCGGGCACCCCGGTTCGAACCGCCCGGCCGCCAGGTCGGCTTCCCGGCGCGGCCCCGGCGCCACCGCGCCGTGTTCAGGGCATTCATAGCGGCCCTCGCCGTACACCACCATCGAGGAGGCCAGCACCAGCCTGCCGACGCCGGCCCGGGCCATCGCGGCCAGCAGGACCGCGGTTCCGAGGTCGTTGCAGCCCGCGTACATCGGCGCGTCGTCCAGATCCACCCCCAGGCCCACCATCGCGGCCTGATGGCAGACCACGTCCACGCCGCGCAGCGCCCCGGTGACCGCGTCGGCGTCGCGCACGTCCGCTTCGATCAGCCGAACGTCGCGGCCGGCGCGCGCCACCGCCGCCGCGCGGTCGGCATGGACCGCCGGCAGCAGCGCGTCCAGCGCCAGCACCTCGTGGCCCGCCTCGAGGAGCAACCGCGTGATCTGCGATCCGATGAAGCCCGCGGCTCCGGTCACCAGCACTTTCACGCGCTCAGCCTAGGCGGCGTCGGCGTCGGCGGACCGGATCTGCGGGCGGATGTCACCGCCCCGTAAGACATCGCCGATCCGGCCGTCCGGCTATCCGGTCAGGACCGGAAGCTGCATCTGGAACCGGCACCCGCCCTCGACGTTGTCGACCGTCACCTCGCCGGAATGCGCCTCGGCGATGCCGCGCACGATGGCCAGGCCGAGGCCGGCGCCGGCGCCGATCGGGCTGTCGGTCTCCGGCGTGCGGGCCGGGGTGCCGCGCCAGGCGACGTCGAAGACCCGGTCCAGGTCGTCCGCGGGGATGCCGCCGCAGGCGTCGGTCACCGAGATCCGCACGTGCGGCTCGGCGGCCGGGGCCTGCGCGTCGGCCGCGGCGTGCGCCCCGGCCGGTCCGGGACCGGCCACCGCCGACGCCTCGATGCGGACCGTGGCGTCCGCCGGGGTGTGCCGGATGGCGTTCACC
>JABFXP010000753.1 GCA_013361685.1 Catenulispora sp. | reverse complement strand
CCCGACTTCAGCACCGGCCCCAGCAACCGTCAGCCCGCTGTCATCGCCTCGCCGCCACGCGCTCTGCGCCGCTGCATGACGATCGCCACCCCGGCCAGCCCCACGAGTACCGCCTCGATCGCCGCCACACGGTGCAGCCCCTGGCCGATGATCCCGCCGTGTCCGGCCAGGTACACGGTCGCCGGCAGGATCAGCGCCGAGCCGACGAACGCCGCCGCCAGGGCCCAGACCGGGGACCGCAGCGCGAGCACCGCGACCACGGCGAGGACCGCCGCGACCGTCTCGTAGAAGGACAGGGAGCCGCGGGCCGCCGACGGCACCAGGAACAGCGCCTGGGACACGTCCCAGTGGTCGGGGAAGTCGCGGTCCGCGGTGGCCAGGCCGACGACGGTCGCGCCGATCGTCGTCCCGGCGATCGCGAGGGCCGGCAGATGGCCGTGGCGGCCCACTCGGCGGGCGTCGGCGCCGCGCGCGGCCAGGGCCGCGCCCGCCGCCACCGCGGTCAGCAGCAGGTGCTCGTCCACCGCGGTGAACGCTCCGGGCAGGGTCGCGGTCGTGGTCACGACCAGGCTGACGGCCAGCACCCGCGCCGGGACCCAGCGGCCGAAGACCAGCAGCAGGTACACGACGAGCCACAGCGCCGGCAGTTCGGTGCGCAGCGTCCAGCCGATGTTCGGGCGGCCCGTGGCGGAGCGGGGGATCAGGGTGTGGAGCTGGCCGTAGATCTGCATCAGCGTGATCAGTCCGCCGAGGGCGAGCAGCGCCGAACCGATCAGGGCGACCGCCCGGGCGGCCTCGCCCGGGCGGGGCATCCCCCACGCCCGGTATCGCGCGGCGCCGGCCGTGAACCGGGCCCGCAGCGAGAGTCCGGCCAGGCTCAGCGTCTCCCGCGCGTCCGGCCACCGGCGGTCCCCGTCGGCCCCGTCCATCAGCGTTCCGAGGAGTTCCTCGCCGCGCTCCTCCCGGTAGCGCTTCGGCAGCATCCTGATCAGCGTTCGATAACGCCGCTCCAAAGCCTCGCTCATGCCGTCCCTCCCCGCGGGGCGCGCTGGACCGTCCCCCGCTTGCGCAACCGCTCCAACGCCACGGCGGCCTGCCGCGCGATCCGTTCCGCCTCCTCGGCGAGCACCCGGGCCCCGGCGTCGGTGAGCCGGTAGTAGCGGCGCAGCCGCCCGGACACCGTCTCCTCGCGGTCCAGGACCAGCAGGCCCTCGCCGGACAGCCGGTCCAGCGCGCCGTAGAGAGTGCCCACGCGCAGCTGGGTCCGGCCGTCCGACAGGCGATCGACCTCCTGGATGATCCCGTACCCGTGCAGGGGTCCGTCGACGAGCGCGGTGAGGATCTGGAACGTCTGCTCCGTCCGGCTACTCGATGAACTCATGCTCGATATATATCGACTGCCGAGCTATCGGCGCAAGGGTCTGCGCCAGCCCGGCCGCGCCGCCGACCAGGACCACGGTGCGCACGCCCAGCCCGGCCAGGTCGTCCAGCAGCGAGGCCTCGTCGGCGAGCAGCACGGCGACCGGTCCGACCGGGTCGGCCGGATCGATCGGCCCGAGCGGCCCGAGCGGGTCAAGCGGGTCAAGCGGGTCAAGCGGGTCGATCGCACCGAGCGGGTCGATCGCACCGACGGGCCCGAGCGGGTCGGCGGCGTCCGGCCGGGCGGCCGGATCAGCCGGATCCCCGGCGCCGGCCGGCCCGGCCTGACCGGTCTGACCAACCTGACCGATCTGAGCGGCCTGACCGACCGGCCCGACCGGCCCCACCGCAGCCCCCTGACCGGCCGCCCCGGCCTGGCCGGCCACCGCGGCCTGAGCCGCCGCCTTCTCGACCGCCTCCGCCGTCCGCACCACCAGCGCGGCCTGCCGCTGCGCCGGCACCCCCGCCGCCGCCCCGGCCACCAGCCGGATCCAGCCCGCCACGTCGGCGGTCTTGACCCGCACCGGCACCCGCTGGAACGCCGCCGGGTCCAGCCCGCCGTAGCCGTGGCGCAGCACCCCGTCGTGCACGCCCTCGGACACGATCAGCCCGACCGGCGCCGCGCTGTCGGCCATCGCCGCGCGCAGCGGCTGCGCGTCGACCAGCCGGAAGGCCAGGTTCACGTCGTACCCGGCGTAGCCGTGCGCGTCGTGGTGCACCTCGCCGGCGTGCACCGCCAGCCGCAGCCGGAAGCGCTGGCGCGGCGCCCGCTGCGCGTTGCCGTGCTCCAGCAGCGCGCCGAGCCGCGCGGGCAGCTCGCCGAGCAGCAGGACCTTGGAGACGTCCGCGGAGACGAAGATCAGCACGCCGTCGCCGCGGTCCTCCCGGACGGTGTGCCGCCACGGGATTCCGGATTCCTCGAATGCCTCGTGCAGGGTGCGGTAAAGCGCGTCGCGAATTGCGAGCTGATCGACGTTGTCCCGATCCGGCCGCGTGAACGAGACCACGTCCACGACGACGATCGACCGGTGGGTGGGGAGATTGCCGACTGGTTGTGGAAGTGAGTGGTGGCTGAGCGGTTGCGCATACCGTCCGTGGAAGCGGCGTGCCGTCCTACCTGCGCGACTTCGCGGTTCCAGCGACGGATTCATGAGAACAGGCCCTTGATTGTGACCCTCCGTGCCCCCCGACATGTATCGCAAGATACTCCGATGCGCAAGAGTTCCGCACCGGTAATTCCACCGGTGCGTTCGTGGATCCGTTCACCATTTACCGTATCGGCGACCACCCACGAAAACGGGTTTCCCGGTGCCGCGCTGGGGACTTCCCGGAGAGGGTGGCGCGAGGGGGCGGGCCGGGGCGGAGCTCAGCGCATCCGGCCGTCGTGCGCTATCCCGGCCAGCGCCTTCTCGTCGAGCACGTGGATGCGCTGCCGCGAGCTGCGGATCACCCCGGCCTCGCGCAGCGTGCGCAGAGACCGGGCCAGCGCGGGCACGCTGACCCCGGCCCAGCAGGCGATCTCCTCCTGGGTGAACACCGGGCGGTCCTGGCCGGCGCCGGCGTAGGAGTGGATCTCCAGCAGCTTGTCGGCGACCGCGCCGAGGGCGACCGAGCCGTGCAGCTGGGTGCGGTGGCGGTCGGCGTCGTGCAGGCGGTCGGCCAGGATCCGGAACAGGGCCCGGGCGATGGAGGGGGTGCGCTCGGCCAGGTCCATGAAGGCCTCGCCGCTCATCCCGCGCGCCTCGACGGTGCTGCGGGCCTTGACGGTGGCGCTGCGCGGCCGGTCGGACAGGGTGGCCAGCTCCCCGACGACGTCGCCGGGGCCGCGGACGGCCAGGATGCGGGTGGCGCCGGCGGAGCTGTGCTGGATGACGGACACCCAGCCGGACTGGATGAAGAACACGCGGTGCGTGTCCTCGCCCTCACCGGTCAAGGAGTCGCCGACGCGGAACGCCTGGTACACCGAGCGGGACCGGATCTCCTCGGCTGCCATAGCGTCGAGGAGATCCCAGAACCGCCACCCGTCGTCACGCACCATTCCTCGGAAGATAATCGAGCCCCGCCCCCACGCAAAGCTCGCCCCTGAGTATTGGCGCCCCCGTCGCGCCGACGTCCCTGCCCGACAGGAACGACAGGCCCCCCGTGGACCCCCGTGTCCCCGTGCCCCCGCTGGGTCCCCCGTGCCCCACCCCGGCCGCGCCCGCGGCTCCCCCCGCGTCACCGTCCCCGGCAGCCGCCCGGCGCCAAGGGCTCGCACCCCTTGCGACGACAGCGACCGCCCGGCAGACCCGGATCTCCCCCCTCCACAGGCGCGACGAGAACCATCGTCGACTCTCCCGACAGCGGCTTCCACGTCATCTGATAGAGATGGCGAGTATGACGCCGGTCACGTCGGCCAGTCGGGGATTCGACCTAGGACTTGCCGGGGATTCGACCTAGAAGAAGACAGACCGCCGCTGCAACAGCAGCCGGTACAACGTGTCCTGGATGGTCTCGCGGACCCGGTCGGTGAGGTCGAACACGAGCATCGGGTCGTCGGCCGCGCCGGGCTCGTAACCGCTGGTGGGGATCGGCTCGCCGAAGGCGATGTGCCACTTGGTCGGCAGCGGGACCAGCCCCAGCGGCCCGAGCAGCGGGAAGGTCGGCGTGATCGGGAAGTACGGCAGGCCCATCAGCCGGGCCAGCGGCTTGAGGTCGGCGATCTTGGGATAGATCTCCTCGGCGCCGACGATCGACACCGGGATGATCGGCACCCCGGTCCGCAGCGCCGCCGAGACGAAGCCGCCGCGGCCGAACCGCTGGAGCCGGTACCGCTGCGAGAAGGGCTTGCCGACGCCCTTGAAGCCCTCGGGGAACACCGCGACCACCTCCCCGCCGCGCAGCAGCCGCTCGGCGTCGGGGTTGCAGGCCAGGGTGTGCCCCATCTTGCGGGACAGCTCGCCGACGAAGGGCAGCGTGAAGACCAGATCGGCGGCCAGCATCCGCAGGTGCCGCCGGGCCGGGTGGTGGTCCAGCAGCGCGACCTGGGTCATCAGGGCGTCCACCGGCACGGTGCCGGAGTGGTTGGCGACGATCAGCGCGCCGCCCTCGGCCGGGACGTTCTCGATGCCGGAGACCCCGACCCGGAAGTACTTCTCGTACAACGGCCGCAGCACGTTCATCAGCACGTGGTCGTTCAGATCCGGGTCGAACCCGAAGTCGTCGACCTCGTACTCGCCGTTGAGCCGCCGCCGCAGGAACGCCAGGCCGCGCGCGGCCTTGTCCTCCCAGCCGCCGGGGGATACCTCGCCCATGTCAGTACCCCTTCGTCCAGCCGGGCACCACCGGGGTCAGCCCCACCGCCTCGGCGTGCGCGCGCAGCGCCTGCGCCGTGGTGTACCGCGGCTCCCAGCCCAGCCGGGCCTTGATCCGCGCGGTGTCCAGCACCCGGCCGTAGCGCACCAGCGCGACCTGGTCCGGGGTGAAGTCGGTGACGCCGGCCCGCCGTATGAGGCCGCCGAAGAAGCCGGCTCCGAAGGACACCACCGGGAAGGTGGGGCGGCCCAGCCGCCGGGTGATCTGCGACAGCAGCAGGGCGCCGTCCGCGGCGACGTTGTAGGTGCCCGGGTGCGCGCCGACCGCGGCCAGCACCATCGCCCGCACCGCGTCGTCGATGTGGACGAACTGCAGGCGCGGGTCGTAGCCCAGCACCGTGGGCACCACGGGCATGGTGAGGTAGTCCAGCAGCGGGGAGGCCACGCCGGGTCCGGCGAACGGCGCGAAGCGCAGCACCGAGACCGCGACGTCGGGCCGGCGCCGGGCGAACCCGCGCACGTACCCCTCCGCCTCGGCGACGTCCTTGCCGTATCCGGAGGTCGGCGGCTGGTGCGGGGGTGTGTCCTCGGCGAACAACGCCGGGTCCCGCGGCGCACAGCCGTAGACGGCTCCACTGGACTTGACGACCAACCGGTGCAACCCGGGCGCCCTGGAACAAGCGGCCAGCACCTGCATGGTGCCGATGACGTTGCGTTCCTTCATCGCCGCGCGCCCCCCGGCCTTCGACGGCCGGGGCTCCAGCCCCAGGTGCACCACCGTGTCCGGATCCGCGTCGGCGATCAGCCGGGCGATGGCGGGCGACCCGGAGGCATCCGCCCCGTCGGCACCCGCGACGAACCGCACCGATCCATGGGCCCGCAGGGCCTCCACCACGAAGCGCCCCAGCAGCCCGTCCGCGCCGATCACCAGCACGCGCCGACCCCGCCGAGGACCACCGTCCGCCCGAGCCCGACCCGCGCCACTCATACCGCGGCCAACCCCCGCGCGCCGGCTACTTCTTCTTGTTGCGACGCTGGATGCGCGTCTTCTTAAGCAGCTTGCGGTGCTTCTTCTTGGCCATACGCTTACGGCGCTTCTTGATGACTGAGCCCACTGAAGGTGCCCTCGCTCACTTGTGACGGGGATTCGCGACTGGCCCAGGGTACCTGGTCACCAGCCCTCCCCACCAAACGCCCGGCGACCGGCAGCCCGACCGCGATCGACCGGCCCGCCGACGGACGTCCGCGTCCGGGTCGCGCTACATCCCGTCCGCCACGTAAGCGTCGCGCAGGTACTCCTGCACGGCCTGCTCGGGCACCCGGAACGAGCGCCCCACGCGCACCGCGGGCAACTCCCCGCTGTGCACCAACCGGTAGACGGTCATCTTGGACACCCGCATCACCTGGGCGACCTCGGCGACCGTGAGGAACTTGACCTCGGAGAGCCGCGCGGCGTCGCCGCCCGTGCGAGCGCTCCCGTGCATGTCGGATATCTCAGAAGCCATGTTATGAGGATAGGGGTGGATGATACATATGGGGAAGAGGATGCGGCATTCGTGTGATTTGCGGACTGTTACAGCTGGGGTGAGCTGTCGCCGGAGCCCGCCAGCCCGGCCCGATCGAGCACATACCGCGTCATGAGCCGGTAGTGCCGCGGCGCGATGCCGTCATCGAGCGGGACCGCGACCTGCACCACGCCCTCGGCCTCGCCCACGAACAAGGCGGGGTCGTTGGAGTCGGCGAACCCGATCGCGTCGATCCCGGCCTGCCCGGCGCCGCCGCACCAGCCGTGGTCGGCGACCACCAGGTCCGGCAGCGGCTCGCCGTCGCCGGCCAGGGACGCCAGCGCCGCCCGCATCGGCCGCGCGGAGTGCGTGTGCACCAGGGACCCGCCCTCGGCCGTCACGCCGACCCCGCCGAAGTAGGCGATCGACCTGCGTTTGCGGCCGACTTGCGCCGAGGCCTGATACGACCAGCCCGCACCGGCCTCTATCACTTCGCACCCTGCTTCCCGCAGCGCTCCCGCGAACGCTAAGTGCACTGCCAACAGGGTGCTGGGATGTCCCGTCGCCAATAACACGCGCTGACGCTGTGCCCCGGCCTGTCCCAACCGGTCCGCGAACCGGTCGAGCGCGTCCAGCGTCAGTTCCACGTCGATGTGGTCCTGTCCCGAGCGGTACTTCGGGTCGTCCGACACCCCGGCGCGGGCGGCCATCAGCTTCACCACGTCAGCCTGCGTCCACACTCGCTCGGGTTCCAGACCGAACAAGTGATAGGGATCCCGCTCGGCGAACATCGCATATTTGCGCAGGTTGTCTTCGCGCGGGGTCGCGACTGCTCCGGCAATGCGGTGCGTGAGCAAGTCGTTGCGGAGTTCGTCGCGGGTCGGGACGGCGGTCATGAAAGAAAAGTAGCGCCCGCCCGTCTCCCACCGCCGCCCATTGAGGAGACGCTACGCGCCGCTGTCTAGGAGCCGCGGTTTTCTATTCGGTCCGCAGCGCGACCACCGGATCGAGTTTGCCGGCACGCCGGGCCGGCATTACGCCGAAGAAAACTCCCACCGCGGCGGAGACTCCGAACGCGAGCGCTATCGACCACCACGCCAACACCGCAGGCAGCGGCGAGAACGCCGATAAGGTGAAAGACGCGCCAATGCCCAGCCCAATGCCTATAAGACCG
>JABFXP010000837.1 GCA_013361685.1 Catenulispora sp. | reverse complement strand
ATGCATCTGGTCCTCATCGATCTCCGGCCAGTTGAACCCCAGGAAATCAACGACCTCCACAAGCCAGTGCGGCAAGTTGATCGCCATGGCAAACTCCCCGATCGGTATCGCTCGTCGACGTCGACAGCACAACGGAGAGCCAAGCCCCCCGAAGGCCCGCGCGGACGCGTTTGTCAACGGGAAGCTATCAGAGCCCTACCGGGAGGGGTCCCCGGGTTGATACGGCAGTTGGTATCGAAGGCGCAGGTGTGGCGGGGTATCGCAGAATACTGATACACGGTTTCCGCGCGTCCGTGCGGGTGTCGATCTGTGATGCGGCGGTGCGGGTGCGGGTGCGGGTGGGAGGACGAGCGGAAGGGCGAGGCCGGCTCAGGGCGTCAGGATGATCTTTCCGGCGACCGTGCCGGACTCGGCCAGGCGCAGTGCGGCGCCGGCCTCGGTCAGCGGAAGGCGGGCTGCGATCGGGGCGCTGATGTCGCCGCGGCGCAGGGCTGCGAACACCTCGTTGAGGTCGGCGCGCAGTCGGGCGCGGAAGCGGGTCTGGTGGAGCTTCTTGCCGGCCCAGATGTTGAAGAAGGATGCGTGGCGGCGGTTGGGCAGTGCGTTCCATATCGCGGTGCGGGCGAGGATCTTCAGGACCGGCAGCTGCTTGGAGCCGGTGTCGTCGCGGGTTGAGGCGCTGCCGTAGGCGACGAGGGTGCCGCCGGGGGCGAGCAGGTGCCAGGAGTCGACGACGCTGCGGCCGCCGACGTGGTCGAACACCGCGTCCACGCCGTTCGGGGCCAGTTCGCGGACTTGGGTCGGCACGTCGCCGGCGCGGTAGTCGATCGGGAGGACGCCTGCCGCTTTGAGGGCGTCGTGGTTGCGGGTGGAGGCGGTGCCGATCACGGTCGCGCCGGCGGCGAGGGCGAGTTGGGCCAGGATCGAGCCGACGCCGCCGCTGGCGCCGTGGACCAGGATCGTCTGGCCGGCGCGGACCCGGGCCCGGCGGTGCAGCATCTGCCATGCGGTGATTCCGTTGACCACCACGGTCTCGGCCTCTTCTGCGGTGAGGCCTTCGGGTACCTCGACTGCGTCTCGGGCGTCGGCGATCACGTGGCTGGCCCAAGCGCCGACCTTGGTCAGGACGGCTACCCGCTGACCTATCAGGTCCGGGCTGGTTCCGTCGCCGGTCGCGGATACCCGGCCTACGACGTCGTAGCCCGGGACGAAGGGGAACGGTGGTTGGTCGTAGTAGCGCCCACGACGCATCTGCTGCTCGGCGAAGGAGACGCCGGTCGCTTCCATGGCGATCACGATCTGCCCCGGGCCGGGTCGGGGCACGGCTGCGTACTGGAGTTGCAGGTCTTCGGGCTCCCCGATGCCTGGTAGGACCACCTGGACGAGAGTCTGATCGGTCATGGCTGGAGCCCTTCTGGAGAGGTTCTTGCGTTCGTTATATGTTCTAACACCTTGCGATCGTGAGTGTCAATCGCATTGGTGATAGGGTCTAACTACGGGGGTGGGTTGGCGGGTGAAGGCTGGAGAGTCTGGGACTGAGGAGACGGTCATGGCGGCAGCACAGGCGGAGGCTGAGGCCGGAACGCCAAGGCAGCGCTACCGGGCACAGGTGCAGCAGGAGATCAAGAAGCATGCGTGGGAGCAGATAGCGGCCGAAGGTGCTTCGGCGCTGTCGCTGAACGCCATCGCCAAGCGGATGGGGATGAGCGGACCGGCGCTGTACCGGTATTTCGCCAGCCGGGATGATCTGATCACGGAACTCATCCGGGACGCCTATCAGAGTCTTTCTGATGCGGTTCGTGGCGCGGCGTCGAGCGGTGCGGATATCAGAGGCCTGGCGGCGGCTTTGCGTAGCTGGGCGCTTGAGGATCCTCAGCGCTATCTGCTCGTCTATGGCACGCCTGTGCCCGGCTACCACGCTCCTGAGGACACCACGCGCCATGCGAGCGAGGTCATGGCGGCGCTGTTGGATGCGAGCGGTGCCGAGGGCTTGGGCGCTATGCCTCCGTCGCCGCTACAGGAGCACCTGGCTGACCACCGTGCTTGGGCGGGGGAGCATCCGGCCGATTCGGCGGCGCTGCATCGGGCGCTCGTGTTCTGGACGCGGCTGCATGGGGTGCTGTCGCTGGAACTGTCCGGTCACTTTGGTGGGATGGGGTTTGATCCGGCTCAGTTGTATGAGGCTGAGGTGGAGGCTGTTGTAGGCCGCTGATTGGGGGATCAGGCTTCTTCTCGGGGCTTTCGCTGGAACGTGCTTGTGGTGCGGTCGTAGGCGTCTTTGGCGCGGCTCGCCAAGTCTGAAGCTTGCTCGTGCAGGGCTTCGCGGACTGCGAGCAGGGTGCCGGCGTCGACGAGGGGAAATATGCGAGAGGGCGGGATGGTGGGCTCGTCGACGGGGTTGCGGGTGGGGAGGCGGAGTGTTGCGGGGGCGGAGGCGTAGAGAGCTCGAAGGATGAGGGCTTCTTCGACGCGAGTGACGGTGGTGGCGAGGGTGGGGTCGGGGTCGGGGTCCGAGTGGGGGTCGGAGTCGAGGCTGAGGTCGCTGTTGGCGTCCGGGGTCGGGGCGGACATCGGCCAGAGTTCGAGTTCTGCGACGTGTTCTCGGTTGACGAGGGGGCGCTCGGGGGACAGGACCGTGCTGACGCGGTCGGCGAGTGATTCCGACGTCGTGCTGCCGATGTGGAGGGTGGTGCCGTCGAGAGCGTGGAGGGCGAAGCAGCCGTGGCGGGCGGTGGCTTCCGGGGACTGGAGGGCGGCGCGGAGGTGGCGTTCGCGGAAGGTGGCGAGTTCCTTGCGGGCGAAGGCCTTGGTGCGGAGGGCTTCCAGTTCCAGGACGTCGGGGTGGTCGGGGGTGATGGGGGCGGCGTCCGGGTTTTCGAGGTGGAGGATGGCGCGGACGAAGGAGAAGACCATGGCGGCGGTGGGTGGGCTGGCGTTGGTGCCGGCCATGGCTCCGCTGATGCGGCCGGTGGAGAGGGTCTCGCCCAGGTGGTCCGCGGGCGTGGCGGCGTCGGTGTCGGGGTCGGTGTTGGTGTTGGTGTTGGTGCGGAGGCGAGGGCGGGGGCGGGACAGGCGCTCGGCCGCTGTGCTGATCGCCTCGATCGTCGGCGTGCCGTGTTCGGCGCGGTAGGCGGCGAGTTCGCGGGCGAAGTCGGCCGCCGTCGCGCGTTCTGATCCCCAGGGCATGCGGGCCAGGCTAGCGAGGGGTGATCGACGTGCTTCCGGGGGTGAAGAATTCTGATGGAGATCGATCATCAGAAAGCTTCAGATGGATGGAAAGTTCCTCGCCGATCTTTGGGGAATTGTTTTGATTGGTGGCATGCGGAGGGATGCTCGTCTCGGCGACCTTGCTGGGCTGCTTGCGATCTTTGTGGTGTCGGCGTTCGTATATGCCCTGGTGGGAAGTGCGGCGTTGGTTGTGGTCGACGTTGCCACGGCTGGGCTGTATCGGCTCTGGCGCGGCCAGGGGTCACGCGGGGTGCGGGCTGGTGATGCGCCGGGGTCTGAAGATTGCTTCTATGTAGCGCGGCGCGTACTGGGCCCAGGAGTGTTCGGCCTCGAAGAGAGCGCGGGCGCCGGAGGCGATGGAGGCGCGGGATTCCGGGGAGTCGGCGAGGAGCTTCGCGATGGCGTCGGCGAAGGCGCGGACGGTCATGTCTGAGGCGCGGTAGGCGTGCGGGCCGACCAGGCGGGTGTTCTCGCGGAGGGGGCGCAGGGCGATGGGGATGCCGCGGGCCATTGCGTGGGTGACCTTGTTCATCGCGCAGAAGTGGTTGAAGGGGTTGTCCGGGTCGGGGACGGTCATCGCGTCGATGCTGTCGAGGAAGGGGTCTACCTCGCCGGGGCCGAGCCAGCCGTGGAAGGTGACGAGGTCGTCCAGGCCGAGGGCGGTGGCGTGGGCGCGGGCGGATGGGAGGGCGGGGCCGTCGCCGGCTACGGCGAGGCGGAAGGGGGTTGTGCTGTCGGGGTGGAGGCGGAGGAGGGCTATGGCGTCGAGGAGGTCGGTGAGGCCGTCTTGTTCGCCGATGACGCCTAGGTAGCCGAGGAGGAGTGGAGAGGCGGAGTGGTTGGAGGTTTTGGAGGAATGGTCGGAGTTGGCGGGATTGGTGGGTGCTGGTGGTGGGGTAGCGGCAGGCGTTTGTGATGCGACTTCTGCGGTTCGGATGATTACGGCGTCGCGTCCGTACAGTTCGGCGATTCGCGATCGTTGTTCCTCGCTCGGCGTGATCACCACGTCGGAGGCGGCGATCAGGCGGCGTTCGGCGCCCAGGAACACCGGTGTCAGCTTGTTGAAACCGGCGCGCGACGCGGCCAGCACCGGGACTACGTCGCGCTGGTCGTACACGGTCCGGATGCCGCGGCGGCGGGCCCAGCGTGCCAACGGGAAGAGCAGGTCGGGCGGATTGCCGATCTGGAGGAGCTGCCGGGTGCCGCGGGAGGTGCGGAAGACGGAGCGGACGGCGCGCGCGGCGGCTGTGGCCGTCCACACGCCCTCGGCTGCGGTGGCGAGCGCGCCCTGGCCCTCGAAGGAGGCGAAGCGGATGATCTCGATGCCGTCCACCTGGTCGCCGCCGGGCTGCTTGTCGCGGATCGCCGGGCAGACCACGGTCACGCGGGCGCCGGCGTCGCGCAGTGCGAGGGCTTGGGACCAGGCGCGCTGGTCGTCGGGTACCGGCAGATTCAGGATCACCAGGACAGCGTGTGGCTGTGTGCGTGCGAGTGTGTGTGCGGGCGTGCGTGTGCGGTCCGTCATGAGTTCCCCACCCCCTGTATGCGAGCCGAGCCTAGTCAGGAATCAGATGCCTGACACGTCGATCATGGTCGGCGGCTGGTGTCGTCGCGGTGCCAGGTTTTGAAGTCGCCGGCCCGGACCGCGCGGCGTGCTCGAAGCCTGGTGACGACGGTGATCGCCAGGAACCAGGCGACTTTCGGTGTGTTGCGGATCGGGGCCGCTCGGGCGACGGCGCGCAGGTCCGACCAGGATGTGCGTTCGGAGTCGGAGGTGGCGGCGAGCTGGGAGTCGTCGGCGGCTTGGGCTGTGGAGACCAGGGCGCGGGTGCGGATTTTCAGGAGGGCGGAGAGGCTGCGGGGTGGGTGGACCACTGCTGTCGCCTCGGGGACCACGCGGCGCTCGTCGGCTGAGAAGGTCAGGGATGCGGCGAGGTCGTCGCCGAGGAGGGGCGGGAGGGCGCGGAGGCGGTCGTAGCCTTCGCGGGAGACGCCGACTACTCCGCGGCCCCACAGGCTGGTGCGGACGGTGGGGAGTTGGTGCCAGACGTCGTAGAACCAGCGCACGGTCCAGGGGCGGTGGGTGTTGGTGTTGGTGGCGGTGCTGGTGCTGGTGCTGGTGCTGGTGCTGGTGGCGGTGGCGGACGGCCAGGCGCGCTCGGGGGCGACCGCGAGGGTGGAGGGCGAATCCAGGGCGGCGGCGAGGGCGCGGACGCTGGCGGCTTCGAGTTCGACGTCCGCATCGACATACAGTCGGGGGAAACTCTTAGCGTTCTCGTCGCCGAGGCGCATCGCGGCGTGCTTGTTGGGGTGCGGACTTATTAGGACATTCACGTCCTGTCCGAACCCTGCGGCGATGCTTGCTGTGTCGTCGGTGCAGCCGTTCGCGACGACCCAGATCTCGAATTCGCCCGGCTCGGCCTGGGCGAGCAGGCCGGTGAGCAGGCGTCGGATGACGCCGGCTTCATTGTGCGCGGGGATGACCACGGACACCACGATCGCGAGTATCGCATCGGGGCGGGGTGGCGTGCTGTCAGGGATCTGATCCTCTTGTCGGGGTCGTCTTGGGCTTGCGAGCATGGCGGGGTGACGGAGAGTTCGGAGCGTGTGCAGGCGGTTACGGATCCGGAGCTGGGGCGGGAGGGGGAGCGACGGCGGGGGCGGGAGCGAGGGCGGGAGCGGCAGGCCGGTGCTCGTCGGCCGCGGGTTCTGGTGATGGTTTCGGCGGGGTGGTTTCCGCCGTATCTGGAAGAGGTCGCGGAGCAGGCGAAGGCGGGGGAGCGGCCGAAGGTGTGGCTGTATGACCTGCCGTATGAGCTGACGGTGCTGGATCAGCGGTTTGTGACGGGGCCTTCGCGGGTGCGGCGGGCGGTTTATCGCAGGTTGCCGTTGCCGTTGGCTTTCGCGGTGGAGGCTTTTCGGGTGCGGCGGCGGTATGACGCGATTTTTGCTTGGGGGGCGGAGGCGTCGAGTTTGCCGTTGGGGTTGGCTTTGCGGTTTACGCGGCGGCGGGGGCGGACGCCTTTGGTGGGGCTTTACAGTTGGATCTCTTCGGGGAACAAGGCCAGGTTGTTGCGGGTGGCGTGGCCGGGGTTCGGGATGTTGGTGTTGCCGCCTACGGCGCAGGCTGAGTTTGCGAGGGAGCGGTTGGGGGTGCCGGCGGGGAGGGTTGTTTCGCCGAAGTGGGTTGTGGATACGGAGTTTTTTGATCGGGAGTTGGTGGAGGAGAGGGAGGGGGTGGGGGCGGGGGAAATGATGATCTGTTCGGCGGGGCGTGAGATGCGGGACTTTGCCACGCTTATTGCTGCGCTGGACGGGACTGGGGTGCGGTGTCATATCGCGGGGTCGCTGGTGGCGGGGATGGATGATCGTTGGCGGGCTGAGTTGGGGGATCGGGGGGAGCGGACGAAGTTGCCGGAGGGGGTTACTTTCGGGCCGTTGACGCCGGTGGAGATGCGTGAGCTGTATGCGCGGGCTCGGTTTGTGGTTTTGCCGTTGCACCCTAGTGATACTGACCATGGCATTAGTTGCATGATTGAGGCTTTTGCGATGAGTCGTGCGGTGATTTGTACGCGGGTTGAGGGGCAGCGGGATGCGTTGGTGGAGGGGGTGAACGGGGTTTTTGTGCCGGCGCATGATGCTGCGGCGTTGCGGGCGGAGATTTTGGAGTTGGTTGCTGATCCGGAGCGGGCTGAGGGGATGGGGCGGGAGGGGCGGCGGTTGGTGGAGGCTGAGTTTGGGATGGAGCGGTGGGTTGGGGTGTTGACGGAGGTGATTGATGGGGTGATCGGTGGGGTGGGGGAGGGTGGCGGGGGAGCGGGCGAGCGTTCGGTGTGAGACGTCGTGTAGGGGATGTCACTTCGTGTACTGACACCGTTGCGGGGGGCCCATAGCATGGCGTGTGTGGGGGTAGATCCGGAAGATGATCGCAGGCTGGGTGCTGTTCTGGTCGTTGTGACGTGGAACAGCGCTGATGTCCTGCCGGGGCTGTTGGATTCGCTGGAGCTCGGGATGGCGGGTCTGCGATGGCGGCTGGTCGTTGCCGATAATGCGTCGGCCGATGGGACGCCGGATGTGGTGCGGACTTTGGCGCCGGATGCGTTGCTGGTGGAGACCGGGCGGAATGCTGGGTATGCCGCGGCGTTCAATGCGGCGTTGGAGGCTGTGGGGCC